>NZ_JBPMMS010000031.1:0-2471 GCF_054025815.1 Desulfolithobacter sp.
ATGCACTCCACGCAAACGACGATATCCTCACGAAATGGCTCGATCATGTGAAGAAATGTTCCGGGCTTCGTCCGGATATTCCGGTGCAGGCAGATAGCACCCTCCCGGTCCAGGACGCAAAGATACATTTTGTTGGTGTGCAGGTCGATTCCGCAGTAATAATTGTGTTGTTTCGTGTAAAATCTCATGAGAGGGCCTCCTTGGCCGAAGGTTGGTCTGGTCCTACTTCCATTATACCAGAGTTGGTCTGGTGCCGGGAGCGAGGGGGCCTTCTCTATTATCAAGGCGCTTCACCGGACGCGCTGCCGCGCGCCGATGAGTTCAGCCGTTATGCGATCAAGGATGATGAGGTAGCTACGTAATATGCCAACAATACTTAAAATCGGCCCCTATCGATTCTTTTTCTACAGTAATGAAAGAGGAGAACTACCCCATATTCATGTGCAGAGAGAGCGGTTTCTTGCTAAATTTTGGCTAAATCCCGTTTCGTTGGCTGGCTCTAAACGGTTTGCTTCACATGAATTGCGAACGATACAGAAGCATGTTGATAAAAACAGGGCAATATTTCTGGAGGCGTGGAATGAGCACATTAGCAGTTGAAACACACCCTTTGGCTCAGAGCGTTGAGTTTACCGATGATGATTTAATTGTGTCGTTGGTGGATGGCCGAAAAGTGATGGTCCCATTAGTTTGGTTCCCGCGCTTGGCCGATGCCACAAAAACACAATTGGAGAACTATGAGCTTCTCGGAGATGGTGAAGGCATCCATTGGCCGGACCTAGATGAAGATCTCAGTGTGGCGGGATTGCTACGTGGAGATCACTAGCAGTCATCGCATAACGAATAAGGTTTTTTTATTAATCCCGAGCTCCCCGACCACGGCCTTCATGGCTGACTGGATACCGCTCCTGTCTAGGGGCCGATCAACCAGGCAGGCGTTTTTCAGGCCCCGCCTGCGGCTTGGGAAAAGAAGATCAGGATGGCGATGGACGGTCCAGAATCTCCGGAGAACGTGCAGTGTTTTCTCGGGCAGGGGTACCAGCCGGTCCTTGTTGCCCTTGGCGTCGCGGATATGGACCCGCATGTTGACAGAGTCGATATCGCCGACCTTCAGCCTGACTCCTTCACCAAGCCGGAGGCCCAGGCTGTAGAGGGTGAAGAAAAAGACCTTGTAGCTCAACCTGGCGGTTGCGGCAACCAGGTTGCTCACCTGCCTGGTGGAGAGAATATTCGGGATCCTGGACACCTTGGGCGGCTTGACCAGGGGAATCTCCTGCCAGTCCCTGTCCAGGACCCTGGTGTAGAAGAACTTGAGGCCATACAGGTCGAGCTTGACCGTGCTCCAGGAATGGCATGCCAGGAGATCGGTGAAATAGTCCAGCAACTGGTCTGAAGTCAGTCCATCGATGCGGCAGTCGAAATAGTTGCCGATCCGGCGGATAGCCCGGGAATAGGCGTCAATGGTCTTTGGCTGCATACCGGCGAGTTTCAGGCATTTGCAGTGTTTTCCTGGAGTTTAGAGTTTCGTAATCCTCCGCCACTACCCCGGCGGAGGCAGTGCTGTTGCCGACACATTGTTCTTTGACATCACGTTTCCTGGCCATTCAGGCTCGCCAGACATAGCTGACGAAGGTTCGTCCTGCATAGTTCCGGGGACATAGTTCCGGGGACACTATACTCATCTTCATCTCGCTTCAACTGACTGCCAATCCAAAGTCGAGGGACACCATACTGATTACCCGTCCGGACTCCTGTAAGATCCCGAGAATTCGGGTCAAAAGAGGGAGGTTATATTCAGCGCGTATAAAAGCGGTGGATCGATCGTCCTGCGAAGAGCCTCTTTCTTTTTTTATGGGGCATTGGCAACAGATTGGGTATATTTCCAGCGGAGTGTGGAAATTTTGGGAGGCACGCGCTCGCGACTGGTCGCATGGCGGCTCTGGAGGCTGGCGCGGCAACGTAGCAGACGCCTGCTGAACTGTAAAAATATCGCCGTCATCCAGATAAATTGCTGCCAACGGTGCACTGTCGCGGCTCACCTGGGTGGTTCTTTTTTCAGCAACTCCGCGCATTGCTTCCCTTCGAGGAGAGACCATGAAACTTGCCACCGCAGAAGAGATGCAGGGTCTGGACCGTCGGACCATCGAGGATATCGGTGTTCCGGGGATCGTGCTCATGGAAAATGCCGGCCGGGGCACGGTGGACCGGATGGAAGAGACGTTCGGGTCATTTCGGGACCGGAGCGTACTGATCTTTGTCGGGCCGGGCAACAATGGCGGTGACGGCCTGGTCGTTGCCCGCCATGTCCATCAGCGGGGCGGGTTTCCGCAGCTCTTTTTCCTGATCGATCCCGGGCGGCTGAAGGGTGATGCGGCCATCAACTGGCAGGTGGTGCGGCAGCTCGGCCTGCCGTTCCAGGTCACCGGGAGCGAAGAGGCCCTGGAGCAGGCCGTGGCCGCCATCGGCGAGAT
>NZ_JBPMMS010000032.1:0-7192 GCF_054025815.1 Desulfolithobacter sp.
TCTGGTCTCTGGTAACAGGTTGTTGGCTCTTCTCAGGAGTGAACGGGTTGTTGCATCGTGCTAAGTGCCAATATCAAGAGAACTCTGGATATTGTCCGGTGATTCACGGACCTGTAATGATGGCACCCTGCTTGCCTCATGGGGATGAATATGGATTGTGTTGTTGAAAGTTGCTCGAATACCGCATAACTAATGCAAATTTCATTAATTTGCAACCACGGCCGGTTGTTGGCAGGCCCTGAACAAGCAATTGGTCCGGGTACGAAATTCCGGGGACATCGTGCTTAATTCTCCATCCTCTCCCACTCAAAATCCGTGATATTTTTCTCTTTCGAATCAAAGCTGATACCGATGAGATACACAACTCGATCCTCACCATGGTATTTCTCATGATACCCCCTCTGTCTGATCTGCTCCAGGGCGTGGCCAGGCTGGTTCACTTTGAATTCGATGACATAGGCCTTGTCCGGCAGGATGAGGGTCATATCCACCCGGCCCTTGCTGGATGTGTCTTCGGCGATCAGTTGCAGGCCGATGGAAGCAAGGTAGGCGTAGATTACCGAGGCGTAGTAGCCTTCGTAGTTCTGGATTATGTTGTTGGCATAGTTCTGGTAGGGAATGGCGGCAAACAGGCGGCGCATGATCTGCCGGAAGGCCTCCAGGTCGGCCTGAACCAGGGCCTGGTACAGTCCTTTTTTGGCAGGGCGTAGTCCGGGGCCGAGGTTGGTGAGATATTGCAGGAAAAGATTATTCAGGGAAATCTGTATCTCTCGGTTGGGAACCTTGAGACGATACTCCATGCCATCAATGGTTTGTTGTTTTTCCGCAAATGTCAGGTAGCCGGTCTGCCAGAGCAGGGCCACGAGCTCAATGTGGTCCACATCGAAGCTGTCAAGGATCAAGTCGTCGACCACGCAATTCTCAAGATCCGGCAGGTATCGGGGCTGCTCCTTCAGAAGATCGATGAGAAAGCTCGGGTTGTCGGTGCTCCACCAGTAGGGGCGGTATTCCTTTCCTTTGGCCAGGAAGAGCAGTATGTCAAAGGGATTGTAAATAGGTTCGGCAAAATAGTTATATCCGTTGTACCATTCCTTCAGCTTGTCCATGTCAACACCTGCCCGATGTTCTGCGAAGAAGACCTCAACTTCAGAATGAGTATAGCCGCAGATGGTGGCATAAGCAGGATCAATGGTGATGTCATTGAGATTGTTCAGCCCGGAAAAGAGATTCATCTTCGAGAACCTGGAGACTCCGGTGATCATGACAAACCGGATATACTCGTCCAGATCCTTGATGATAGAATAAAAGCCTTTCAGTCTGTCACGGTTGGTACGGGCGGTTTCCCGGTCTGTGATGTGATCCAGGATGGGCTTGTCGTATTCATCGATGAGGATGACGGTTTTCTGCTGGTACTTATGGTAAGCGGTTTCGATCAGTTCCCTGAAGCATGAATTGGGTTTTCCAGCCGTGTCTTTGCAGGAAAGTTCCAACCGACGGATGTTGCTTTCAAGGTTGTCGAGAATCGTTTCGTCAAACTTTTCTTCACTGGTGAAATCGCCGCTGCCAAAACTGATACGGATGACCGGGTGTTTTTTGTCCCAGTTCCATTTTTTCTCGATGTAGAGTCCTGCAAACAATTCCCGGTTGCCGCGAAACAGTTCATAGAGAGTGCTGAGCATGACGCTCTTGCCAAAACGGCGCGGACGGCTGAGAAAATAGTACTTGCCCGCTGTTGCCAAAGAGTACACAACTTCCGTCTTGTCGATATAGACATAGTTTTCTTCCGGGTCAACCAGTTCAGAAAATGTCTGAATCCCTATAGGCAGTCTTTTCATTATCTCAAGACCCCAATCAGTCTCTTACGGCTGAATTTCTGTCATAAAAAACAAGAACTCGTTTACCTGCCGGCCAGTCGCGATCACCCATGGCTGACGCATTGCTGAATTTTTACTTGTCAGATTTCTCTCTTTCACCTATGCTCCTGTAATCCAATCAATAATTCAATCAACTGTATGCAACGGCGTGGTTCCGGAACGAACTTCCTTCGGTCATAAAATGTAGCAATATATAGCAGGGACAGGTAGTTTGGTCTCCCCGTCATTCCATGTGGATTTGGTCAAAATATAGCAAATCCACTCGAAACGTCGAGGAGTCCTTTTTTCAGTTTTGGGATGGGCAATACAAGCTGATCATGCTCAATGAGACTCCACTCCATGGTATCATATCGAAAATATATCTTTAACCGCTGGGTCGCATTTGCCCATGATCTTCTGTGGGTGCCGGTGGCCCTGGTACTGGCCTATCTGCTGCGGTTTAACTTTGACGGGATTCCGCAGGTCCATGTCCGGTCCCTGCAGCAACTGGTCATGTTCGCGCCTCCGGTGCAGGGGGTAATTTTCTGGTTCTTTGGTTTGTATCGGGGGTTCTGGCGCTTTGCCTCCATCCCGGACCTGGTCCGGATATTGAAGGCCGTTGGCATGGGCGCGCTGGTCATTGCTCTGGCCAGTGGCATGTTGACGAGGTTCCAGGGGGTGCCCCGTTCGGTTTTTCTTCTCTATCCGCTGCTGCTTGCCTCGGGATTGTGCGGTTCCCGTCTTTTATTCCGTTGGTTGAAAGATCACAAGTTTTCTTTGAGCCGCCAACGGGGGAAACGCACATTGATCATTGGTGGTGGCAGGGCAGGGGAATTGCTGGTGCGAGACCTTTTGCAGCGGCCGGAATACGAACCTGTTGCCTTTGTCGATGATGATCCCGGCCTGCAGAACAGGGATATTCATGGTATCAGGGTTGTCGGCAAGGGACAGGATATTCCCCGGATTGTCAAGAAATTCGGAATCGAGCTGGTGATCCTGGCCATTCCCTCGGCCGGCAAAAAGGTGATCGGCAAATTGGTCACGCTCTGCCGATCGGCCCGGGTCGAGTGTCTCACCCTGCCCACGGTTCATTAGATGAAGGGCATGGATGTGGATGCCAACCGGTTGCGTGCCATTACCGTTGAGGACCTGCTGGGCAGGGATCCTGTACGATTGGACAGCCGGGCCATTACCGGCTATCTGGCTGGCAGGAGCGTGCTGGTGACCGGTGGCGGCGGATCCATAGGTTCTGAGCTTTGCCGGCAAATTGCTGCATTGCGGCCAGAACGGCTGATTATTTTTGATCATAGTGAATTCAATATATATGCCATTGATCATGAGCTGCGGACAGCATTTCCGGACATTGAGCTTGAAAGCATTCTTGGAGATGTGAAGGATGCTGACCGGGTAGGCTGGCTCTTTGCCACGTTCAGGCCGGAGGTTGTCTTTCATGCCGCCGCCTACAAGCATGTGCCCATGGTGGAATGGAATCCGGCGGAGGGCGTACGCAATAATGTCCTGGGCACCCGCTGTATTGCCGAGGCAGCCGACCGGTACGGCGCGGAAAAGTTTGTCCTGGTGTCCACGGACAAGGCCGTCAATCCGGCCAATGTCATGGGAGCCAGCAAGCGGGCTGCCGAGCTGTACTGCCAGAACCTGGACCGCCGTTCAGAAACCGCCTTTGTTACCACCCGTTTTGGCAATGTCCTTGGTTCCACCGGCTCGGTGGTGCCTTTGTTCCAGCGCCAGATTGCCGAGGGCGGGCCGGTGACGGTGACCCATGAGAAGATCACCCGGTATTTTATGACCATCCCCGAGGCGGTCAGTCTGATTCTCCAGGCCGGAGCCATGGGGGAAGGAGGGGAAATCTTTGTGCTTGATATGGGAAAACCGGTCCTGATCAGGGATCTTGCCGAACAGATGATCCGTCTCTCCGGCCTGGAGCCGGGCCGGGATATTGATATCGTTTATACCGGTCTGCGGCCGGGAGAGAAACTGTATGAAGAACTCCTCCATGCAAGTGAAGGGCTGCAGCCGACCAGTCATGAAAAACTGCTCCTGGCCCGGAGTCGTGAAGTGGATTGGGACTGGCTGCTGGAAGAGTTGCAGAAACTTGAACAGGCCGCCACTTCCCGTCATGTCGACAGCCTGTATGCTTCCCTGCAGGCCATTGTTCCGGAATATGCCGTGGGCGGAGAACAGGAAGTCGAGCGGCAAAAATGTGTTTCTCCCTCTGCCTGAGGATTTTTTCTCAGAATGGTTTTAACCGGAACATATGCTGGGCGAGGAGGGTATCGTTCGCTGTTGCAGGATGTCCTGACGGCTGGTTTTCTGCTGTTTTTGCTCGGTAATATACTTGTCAGGCTGTCTATCCTGTTGCACACCGGCTTTCTCCTGCAGGTGCTCGTTCTTGCCGGGCTGTTTGCCTGTTGTTTTGTTCTTGTCCGGCCACAGTATCTCGGCACGGCTCTCTTCCTTTTTGCCTGTTCCTTTCCTCTTTATGGCTCGCATTCTTACCAGGTTTATAATATTGTTTTTGAACTCTTTGTTGCATTTTTTGCACTTGTTGCCCTGATCCTGGCAAGACGGGAGGAGCAGGGCGGGATGTGGCCGGCCGCTCGATGGCTGCTCTGTCTGCTCGGCTGCTACCTGGCCTTGAGCGTACTCTCGCTTGTACTCCTGCCATTGTCTTCTCTTGTGGTCACCTTATCCCTGTGGGGATGGCAGGATTTTTTCACCTATCTCCTGCAGGCTCCGCCCGGATCGCCGCTTTTTTCCCTGGCAGCGGTCAACAGGCTGCTCCTCTATGGTTTGTTTGTCGTTCTCCTTTCCTCCCGGTCCGATGGGCAGCGACTGTATCACGCCATTTTTGCCGGACTGGTGTGTGGCGCAGTCCTGGCCGCTGCTGTCGGTGTGTTGAACTATTACCACCTGGTACCCCTGGAGTGGTTCAGGGAGGCCGAGGCAGGCGGCAGGCGGCTGCAGTCATTTTTCGGGAATCCCGGCTGGTTTGCCGAGTTTCTTTCTGTTTCCATCCCGTTTATCCTGATCGGTTTCCTGAGCCCCAGGTCCGGCACCGTGACCAGGCTGCTGCTGTTCGCTGTCCTGGTTATCTGCGAGATGGCCATCCTGCTCACCGCTTCCCGGACTGGCTGGCTGATTTATCCGCTCGTTCTCGCAAGCTGCTGGCTGATCTTCTACCTTTCAAAGAAGATTGAAGCAGGCAGGTTACGCTGGCGTGATGTCGGCCGTGTTGCCGGCAAGGTGCTTGTTTCCGTACCTTTGACGATTTTGATCAGTTATTTTCTGGTTACCGGTATACTGCACCTCAAGGGAGTGGATGCGGGTAGCATGATCCAGCAGCGTTTTGCAAAGATCGCTGATCCCGCTACCCGGAAGAAGATCTGGCAGGAAAGTATGGCCATTGGCCTGGAAGCACCGGTTTTTGGCATGGGGTATGAAACCTACAGGTACCAGGTCGCAATCCTGGGCACGATTGATGATTCCCTGTATGCTAAGGCGCGCAGGATTCATAGACTTGAGTTTGACACTCCCCACAACCTCTATATTCAGCTCTTTATCAGTAACGGGATTGTCGGTGTTCTGCTGTGGATGGCTCTTGTCCTCTATGCAGTTCTGTTGTTGTTGTACGATCTGAAAAGACACAGGAGATATTTTAATATTGCCGTATTCCTCTCCATCGCTGCCTTCCATCAGTATGGACTTGCCCAGAGCATGCAGTATATCGGTGTGATCTGGCTGCTGGTTTTTCTCAATATCGGTTATGCCATGACGCTGGACGAAGCTGTGCTCCCTGTGCCATTGAAAAAATCGGTACGGGTGGCAGCAGTTCTGCTCGCCATTTCGGTGTGTGCAGGCGGGCTGGTGTATGGCAGCAATTTCGAGTCATATCTTCTGGCAGAGAAATACGGTCTGCGTATCTATGCCGCGGACCAGCAGCAAGACAGGTACCATGGTTTTTATCCGAAAGAAGAATGGAAAGGACAGGGGACCTATCGCTGGACAGGCGCAAGGGCACAATTTGCTGTGGAGCAGGCCGGCGTGGTACAATTACATTTTTTTTGCAGTACCCCCGGCCTGGGCAATGATCCCGTTGTGCTCGATGTTTTCGCTTCGGATACGCCGCTTGACCGGATAACATTCTGGAGTAACCGGGAGGTTGCAAGAACGTACTATCTTCCCGCATCGGCTCAGGGCCAAGCCGGCCAGATCGAGCTCCGTGTATCCCGGACATGGAACCCGCGACAACAGGGAGTATCATCAGACACCAGGAACCTTGGCGTGGCTGTTCGCGAGCCGGAGTACCGGGGAGCATTGCCGGAGACAGATCTCGGCCTGTATGGATGGCAGATGGCGCAGGAACAGGGAAGTGGTCCGGAGAAAAGGGCATTGTTCCGGTATCGCTGGACCCGTTGGCAGGCTGTCCTGGACCTGCAACGATGGCCCACTGGCACTGCTGCCCTGCAGATGAAGAGTGAACAGCCCTGGCTCGAGAAGCATCCGGTGGAGGTGCGCTTCATCCAGGAACATGCAGTGGTCGCAACAGCGAGGTTGACGAGCCCTGCCTGGAACAGTATAGCGTTACCGCCAGGGATTGATCGCGACCGTCCCCTGATACTTCTGGTCAATCGGCCATGGAACCCGGAGCGGGAAGGATACGGTGCTGATCCCCGGGATCTGGGAGTGGCCGTTCGTTTTGTGCAATCAGCAGGAACAGGCACTGGGCGTGCCGGAAAAATGTGAGTCCGGGGGGCAGGACAGGAAAGCACTGGAGACAGATTTGGCAGGTATGGATATCCCCATTATTTCACCAGGATCCAGGGTCTATGTGGCCGGTCACACCGGTATGGTCGGCTCGGCCATCATGCGCAGGCTTGTGGACAACGGGACCAATGATATTGTAACGCGCAGGCATGCGGAGCTGGACCTCCTGGACCAGGCGGCGGTTGCCGCCTTTTTCCGGCAGGAAGAGATCGACTGCGTCATCCTGGCCGCGGCACGGGTGGGGGGGATCCTTGCCAACAGTAGCTATCCGGCGGATTTCATTTATCAGAACCTGGTGATGGAGACCAATGTCATCCATGCGGCCTGGCAGGCCGGGGTGCAGGACTTGGTTTTTCTGGGCAGTTCGTGTATCTATCCCCGTCTTGCGCCGCAGCCCATGAAGGAGGAGTACCTGCTCACCGGGCCACTGGAACAGACCAACGAACCCTATGCGATTGCAAAAATCGCGGGCATCAAGATGTGCAAGGCCTGGAACCGCCAGTATGGGACCCGCTACTTTGCCGTCATGCCCACCAACCTCTATGGTCCGGGCG
>NZ_JBPMMS010000033.1:0-75378 GCF_054025815.1 Desulfolithobacter sp.
CGTAGGGGCACTGCTGCCGGAGCAAACAGTCGGCGCACTGCTGCCGCCTGAGCGCACAACTCGTCTTTTTCAGGGCCCAGCCCAGGGCACCGCGCAGGGTGGAGCCAAGGTATCCGGGCAGCCTGGCCCCGGTGGTGAGGCGGCAATGGAAGGTGAATCGTTGGGCTCTGATCGTCATGGATCGATACCTGCAAGAGTTTGTCTGGAGTGCTTCATGCCGGTTCTTCATCCTGTCGGGATTCAATGAGCCGGGAGAAAAACTCGATATATTCTTTCAGCCGGCTATCGAATTTTTCCGGCCGCATGGGCCCGTTGACCATACCGGCATGGTTGATGTCGTTTCTGTCTCCTGCCAGGTTACGCATGTTTTCCAACAGCTCTATGTTGGGTTCAAGCCAGGAGATGAGCTGTTGCGCGATTTCCCGGTGTTCCCTGGACTCCCGCTTCCAGTCATCGAACGGAATTGATTTCAGAGTGATTGTCACGGCCTGGTTGACCAGGGTCCGGTTTATTTCCTCCTCTGGTGCCAGTCCTGTGGCCTGACGCAAGATCCAGCTGAAGATGGTTTCCTCGAGAATGGTGAATCCCTGCTGGACCAGGTTGTGTTCCAGGCACCATCTGGCAGCGGCAATGCCGTCGTTGATGCTTTCCCCGTTAAATTTCGCCATGCTTGTCTCCAGCCGCCTGAGCAGGGGCCGCAGCGGTGTGACGGTTTCCTGGCCAATGGCACTGCTGATGGCCTGTCGCAGGGAAGAAGCTGTTTCCGTGATCATTTTTCCCCGGCAGGTGGTGATGGTGCGGGAGAATTTCTCCAGGCAGTATGCCAGGTTACGGACTGAGGCTGCTTCCTCGTCCCGTCCCTGTGTCCTGACCAGGACAGGTTTCACTTCCATGTTTGCCAGGGCGGCGACACCTTTGGCGTCTCCGGCACTGACAAACCGGTCTATGGCACTGGACCATTCAAGAATCCGGTCGTATGGGAGAAGATCAAAAACCGGGACATTGCGGTCCCTGAGTTCCATTTTGCTGACCTCGTAGCTGGGCCCCAGAGCTTCCATGGCCCCGTAACCGATCGCATGGACCTGTATCTCTTTCATCGCCTTGGCGTAATTCAACATGGCCAGGGCCAGGAGCGGCAGGTGGCGGAGTGCATGGGTCAGGTCCAGGTACATCTGGTCCCCAGGCTTGAGCAGGTCATACATGGTCTGGAAAATGTCCATGATTTCCTGCTGGTTTTTTCCAGAAGCGACCAGAACTTCCCGGACCCGGGGCAACAGGTCCATCCTGTTGAGCCGGGTCCGGAGCCCTTCACGATCGAGTTTTTTCCCCTCCCTGTCCCGGTGTCCGTTGTCGAGCCAGTTTTTTGCGCGGGATTCATTGGTGGTCAGGATGACGAGCTGGTCGTTTTCATTCCAGTCTCTGCAGAACCACTGGATAGTGGCCTCCTGGACGAAACGGACATTTTGAACGGTCTCTTGGCCCGGGGCCAGGTAATTGCACGCTATATAGTCGCTTGTACCGAGAAAACTCAGATAGATCTTTCGCATTGAATCCTCCGATGATGGGTGTCGGGGTTTGGGTTGTCAGGAATAAACAGCCTCTTTATTTATTGTTACGGCCAGGATCGGTTTCTTTTCGTATTTTTTTACGTTGACCTGCCACGGTTTTCAGGGCCAGAATGGACCATTTTTCAAATCGTTCCTTTGCACCCATGATCTGCTCAGCGGTCCACCAGCCTGTGAAGTGCAGATCTTCGCTGTCCGGGCGCAGGCAGAGCTGCTTTCTGGCCCTGACCTGACAGGTGAACACTGCCCCGAGATGGACCTGGCCCACCGGATCGGAGTCGTCGTTTATAAACCCGGCAAAATTGGTGGCAACCGGCCCGTCCAGTATCAGTTCTTCGTTTCGCTCCCGCATCATGGCGCCAAGAAAGGACTGCTCGGTCATCTGGCCATGATCGCTGTCGTCCTCGTTCACATGCCCGCCGATGCCGATGGAAAGTCTGCCGCTGAGCCGGCTCTCCCCGACCCGGCTGCCACGCTCAAAGACAAAGAAAGAATCGCCGCAGGTGAAAACCTGATAGGGTATGACCTGTTTGAAGGCCGGGTCTGTTTCCGCCCTGGGCCGCGGCAAAAAACAGGGGGGTAGGCCAAGAACCGCAGCCAGGAGAGAGTCCTTGCCGTCAAGGATCCCTGCGGCTTCCAGTTCTCTGCGCCGGACTGTGTAAACTTTTTCCTCTTTCATGCGATTTCCTCGATCAGCAGGTCGAATATCTTTTTGTCCGCATCCTTGAGCAGACGGTCTTTCTGGTCGCGTGGCAGAAAGGCAGCCTTGAATCCGTTTCTGACCAGGCGCAGGATATCCCAGCGGGACAGGCCGTTTTCGGTGAGACGGGCCGCAGTAAGAAGTTCCCGGCTGGCAGTGGTCCGGGAGATGCCGGGGTTGTCGGTGTTGACCGTAACCCGGATACCGAAATCAAGGTATTCTTTCAGGGGATAGGACGGTCCCTTGTCTTCGATGTCCCAGCGCCGGAAGCTGTTGGTCTGCTGGTTGGAGCTTGGGCACATTTCGATGGTGACACCCCAGTCGCGGACATAGTGCATCATGGGCCTGTTACGGATCAGTTTCAGGCCGTGTCCGATTCGTTTTGCGTGCAGCCGGTACATGGCCTGCCATATCTTGTCGTCATCGGCCATTTCACCTGCATGGATGGTGATCCCGACAAATTTGCGGTGCAGGGGTTCAAACATTGCCTGAAACTGCTCCGGGGGATGGTCTTCCTCCTGGCCGGCAAGGTCAAATCCCACCACCATTCTGTTTTGACCGGGATGGTCGTCCCAGGCTCTCAGGGTGGCCCTGACATGGTTTTTCATCTCTGTGCTGTCCTTGTGCCTGGTGGCCATGATCAGGAATCGGACCGTGATGGCGCAATCTTCAGCTACCTCCGCTCCATGGCTGGTCACCAGGTCGATGACCCGGTTGATATCAAGGCCGGCCCGGGTGTAGTTTCCGGGCGAGAATCGTATTTCGAGATAATCGACCCCGTCCCCGGCCGCCATGCGGATGAGCCACTCCACGGCCAGGCGCAGGGTGCCGGAGGTCTGCAAAAGGCCAGACCCGGCAAGGTCACCGCTGGCCATGTACCAGACCAGATCCCGCCCGGCCCGGTCATACCCGTCGAGGGCGATCTTCTCCAGCTGTGCTTCCGAGAGGCGGGTGACCAGGACCGCGTGGATGACGTAGGCCTGGTACCTTTCTTTCAGTCGTTCTTTGAGCACCCCAAGCCCGTGCAGGCAGTGTACGGCGTCAGGCGACAGACCGCGAAGAGATTCCGGGCTCAGGCGGGACAGAGGTGTACCGATTATGTTTTCCATATCTTTGGCGGCCTGGTCCTGGATCCGTTTTTCTATCTTGCAGTCTGTCAGCAGAGCCTGGCCCAGATTCCGCAGCAGGGTAAAATCATAGGCGCCGCCGAGGTGGCAGTGGAGATCCGTTTTTGGGAGCTTGCGAAGCCAATCGATTTCTTCCCTGGTCCGGCGCGGATCACAGCCAATATGGGAGTTTTGCAGATATTTTATGATATGGGCCGGCAGCAGGTAGAGCGAGCGGAACGTGTCTCCGAGCTGATCGCGGATGATACGGGTTCGTTTTTCCTGGTAAAATTCCGCTGCCGGGGCCCAGACCACGTGGAACTGTTCTGTCTGGCGGCGAATGTCGTTTCGCTGTCGCTCGAGCCGCGGTGGAACGGTGATGGCAAGATAACCGGCGCAGCCATAGAGCAGGCCAGCTTCGATAAGACGCTGGGTTATCTGCTTGCGGCCGGCCGATGACAGGACAAGGTCCGGGCCCGCTATGGCGGCGGTTTTTTTGTAGATAAGGTCACGGGCCCTGGTGTCGGTTTCCCGGTCCGTTATATCGCTGCAGTCCAGCGAAATGGGATGGATGGAAATTTCCGGATACTCTTTTTCCAGGATCGATATCAGGCTGTTGTAAACCTTCAGGACCTTCGTGTCCCGGGTGATAATCAGGTAGAGGTCCGCTATCTTTGCGCCGCCGAAAGAACGGCGGATTTTTTCTGCCTCCGGACGGTAGGTGTACCGGGGGCCGCCATTGAAAAAATCGGCAAACTGCAAAATGAGGTCGCTGTTTGTGCCAACAGCTGTCAGCAGGTTGATGGTTCGCTCGGGCATCACGCTACCTTGCAGATCATTTATCTTGTTTCTGTTGTGGTCAGTCTTCAGACAGTTTGTCATCACTATCTGCCATAGATTCTGAACCGGACATGCCGGAAGGTGTGGGCGAGCCTGACTGTCTTGTCGTCGGTGTGCTGTTCCGCGGCCTCGCGCCTGGTGGTCGAGTAGACCGGGGTGATTCCCTTTGCCGCCGCATGGTTGATGACCAGGAAGCAGGCCCCGAAATCGCCCTGGACCAAAAGAAATGAGCCTGCCCGGATCTCGTTGTCGATCCAGGTGAAAACCGGCTCCAGAACAGGCCGGATGGATTCCGGCTCCGGCGGAATATTGGCCCAGAGCCTGGTGATGTTGTCCGGTGGTTCAATGATGTTGTCCACCCCGAGCTCCTGTTTCGCCTGCTCGGCCTGGTGGCTGGTCAGCCGGTGGTTGAACAATAAATACAAATCCTGCATGCTGTAACCTTTCTTTTCGATTCACTGGTTCTGTCTTTCCTTACGGTCAGGGCGGTTCTTTTTTCGTTTTTTTCTTTTTTTCTTTTTTTCATCAAAAACCGGCCTGCATGCTACCTGTAACTGAAGGGAAACAGACGGGCTCGCCAATGGCACACGGTATCCAGCAGTTCCCGGCCGTCCGGTACGGTAAGGATGGACTGGAAATGGTCCTGCTCAAGCTGGTCGGTCTGCCGAATCCAGTCCTGTATCTCGCAGGCCAGGTTATAATCCCTGTCCGTTGCCAGGCCGGTTTCGTGCAGTTTGGCCAGAGGCAGCAGGGCCATGGGACGCAGGGTTTCGCCGCCGCTCTCGCATATCCGGACAGAGTGGCGGAGCAGGATGTCTGCTTCCTGCTCCAGGTGGACGGCCAGGAGCAATTGTCCAAGGTTCAGGGCAATGAGCTGCCACGGGTGGGAATGGCGCTTCAATACTGCGGCTGCAAGCCCGGGTAAACCGGTATCGGCAGGTCGGTAACCGGTATCGGCGAGAAAGCGGAAGACCAGGGCGGCTTGAAATACTTTGTCACTTTTTTCAGGAGTGTTAAGCATGTCGAAGCCAGTGGCATACCATTCCTGCGGACCGGACGAGGGCTCCAGTTCCAGGTAACCGGGCAGGAGGCTGGTAGCCTCATCTGTCCTGTTCGCATCAAGGAGCGCATGGATCCGGTAGTTTACCAGCCGTTTTTTTTCCCGGTCGTACTTGAGGCCAAAGGCTTCCTCGGCCCTGGCAGCGGCCTTGACCAGGTCGTCCAGGTATTTCGGGCCGCAGAATCCGTAATTCTGGGCCAGGGTGCCGTATATCGCCCCGAGGGTCCAGTTGTCTCTGGGCGCGATTTCCCGCAGGCGTTCTTCGGTGTGAAGAAATGCGGCAAGTTCTTCGGGCGGTTCCGGGCGGAAATCGTAGCGGTTGAAGCGGAGTGTGACCATGCGGTGGTTGAAGAACTGGCCGATTTCAGGGTCGCAGCCTATCTTTTTTCCGAGCCTGGCGGCAAGATCAATCCATTCCCGGCAGCCGCTGACATTGCCGAGGTGGTTCCTGTAGCTGATTTGTGCCAGGCACCAGCGGAACAGGTCAAGTCCGGAGCCGGACAACCGGTCGATGAGGCTGCCCACGTCCGGGGCAGGGCAGAGCCGGACCAGGTATTGTCCCCGTGTCGGATCGTATCCGCAACGTTGCAGGCAGTCGCTGAGTTTGCCAAGGTATTTCTCTGGTGTTTTTTCGATCCGGAGCAGCGGTTTGCGATATTGCGGGAATGACAACAGCTCAGCGGGCAGGGCATGGAAGGAGCTCAGCAGCAGGTCGGGATCATGCAGGCAGGACTGGTAGAGGGAGGATTTTTCCGGGCTGATGCCGCGGGAAAACCAGGACACGGCAAAAAGAGCGTCATCAAGAGTATCGCAGGAGAGCGTACCGGCAAGGTCACCATGAGCATCGGGAAGAACGTCCGTCGGCATCAGAAAAAGCCTGTTTTCCCAGGCAGCTGCCTTGTATTTTTCTTCGATATGGGCGACCGGATGGAGGCGGCGGTTGGCGTCAACAGCCCCGGTGGCAAAAAGGCCGCCGGGCCATTGGAGTCCCTGGTTGAGAATCCAGGCCGCGAGGACGATCGGAAGTCCCAGGGATGTGCCGTGAACACCCGGTTCCTGATCGTCCTGCAGGCTCCAGTACGCGTATCCCGGACCTGTGCCTGATACCTGGCGCAGGGCCTCGACAATGGCCCTGTGAGCCGTTGGGTCAGCTATGGGGCTGCCGCAGCCGGTTACCGTGCCATAGTCTGTTCTGCCAAGGAGAAACCACACCACAGAGCCGGTTTGTCCCTGGCAGGTCAGGATCGGTACCCTTGTCCAGGCGGCATTGATTGCGGTTTCAGGGTCGAGTTCCGGTAAGTGGCGGTGGATGAGTTGCCTGGTGTACTCGCTGCAGATGTCGGAGGAGCAGTTCCCGGCAAGGAGCAGGCCGCTCAGGAGATGTTTGGCAAAAAGAGTGGTCAGGGCCGCCTGGCGCGCATACTGTTCCAGTTGTTCCAGGTCTGTGTCATGGGACGGGAGGGCCGGACATGGGCGCCGCAGAAGGAGATCTGCCATGGCCGGGCACTGCTGCAGCAGAACGCGCAGCTGATGCCAGTGGTTCTTTGCGGCAGTTTGTGGTTTACTGGTTGCGGAGTATGCGGACAAGAAGAGTACCCTCGGGTTCTTTTTGTGATTCAGGGCTGGGAAAGGCTGCCCAGAAGACGCCTTCGCTTGCTCCATGCCGGCCGGGAAGAGGCTCGATCATGCTGTTTTCGGTCTGTAGCCGGAAAATCCATGTGCAGTCTTCCTTTGCCCACAGCTCGCAGGTCCCGGTGACAGACAGGACATTGTCCCTTGATTCCCGGGCGGTAATGATAGCGGAAACCGCCTCGACCTTCACGATCCTGCCCTGTTCCACGGTAAAGAGCAGGGGCTGGATTTCTTCAGGAGTTTGCCGGGCTGCTGCTTTTGGCAGCAGATCGTCTGCGGGCAGGACTGTGGCCAGTGCCTGGAGAATGGATGCGCCTGCCTCTCTGGGGAGGCGCAGGGGAAATCGGGCCAGGTCCGTAAGCAGTTCTTCAGAATCCCGATAGGATAAAGGGAAGACCTTCCGGCAGGCTGTCGTGTTCTCTTCCATGATCCGGGTAACGGACCGGTTGGCAAAGTAATACCCGGTTTCGATTTCCAGTTGCCGGAAAAACCAGAGAAGCGAGCCGGGTTCAGGTGAAGGCCCGGAGGGATCGTGCTCCAGGGCTTTTTTGACCTGCTCCAGGGTCTGGTCTGAAATTTTGGCCAGCCGTGTTCCGAGGTCGGTCGCCTTCAGGGTGTACCGGTTCCACGGTTCCGCGAAACCGTCCAGTTCTCTGCCCAGGATGATGTCTCCCGGTCCGGCAAGGGTCCGGTCTCCGTATGTCTGTATGACATGGGCAAAGCCGCCCTTGTGAACAGTTGTGACAAGAACCACCGGAGGGTTGTAATAGCGATCCTTCGGGCCCCAGCCGCCGAGGTCATTGCGCAGGGTCCAGAGTTCACCGGCAACCGGTCCGGGGTGTCCGTCCCGGCCGGTATCCGGAATGTCTATCCTGATGCCAGGCAGGGGGGTGGCCCGGTCCGCCCTGCAATCAGGGCAGATTTTGAGATGGGCCAGGAGCTCGACCGTCGGATTATCGTGCAGGACAGCATCCGGCGGACAGGAGCGCAGCCGCCTGGCAAGCTGCCAGGCGGCTGTCAGCGGATTGCTTGTTGGCGGTATATTCATGGACAGTACTTTTCTGGATGAAGATTGAAATACATTAAGCCCTTTGTTTGGAGTTACGGTCTGCCAGCCGTTTTTTTGCCTCTTTTTGTGCCGCTTCGATGAAAAAGAGGCCCACTTCTTCCGGCAGGTCGTGGAGTGGGGGACCGGGCCAGGAAGAACAGAACTTTTTCATGGCCTTCAGTACTTTCCTGTGGAGCCTGTAGGTATGGTTGTGGTCAGGCAGGCCAAGCCGTGAAGCCATTTTGCTGTAGGTGACTGGGGGCTCTTCCAGGCTCCAGAGAAAAATCTGACAGCTCATGGTGCTCAGGCCGGAGATGAAGTCTGCGGCCAGCGTGTCGATGGATTCGAGGGCAAGGCGCCGGTCCAGGTGCTCTTCCATTCCCGTGATATCTGCGGACAGGCTGTGTTCCTCGGCCGGCTTGGTGTCCCGTTGCGGCAGGTTGACCCACCGGTGATGGTGGGCCAGGTACCTGGTCAGTTCCCGCACCGGCAGAAAAAAAACGGTTCCAAGGCGTTGAACGGCTTCTTCCCAGAAAAAAAGGGCCGAGTCAGCGAGAAATGCTTCTTTGAACAGGTAGTCTTTGGGCCTTCCTTTTCCGGCCGGAGGAGCCGGCCAGTCCCCATATCCATCCCGGGCGGCGCAGTCTGTTTCCGCCGCGTTGGCAGCTTTCCCGGCTGGACAGTAGAGAAGGAAATTTTTTTTGTGTTTCCGGACGGAGAACCTTTTGTCTTTTCCAATGGCATCGCGGCACTTGCGGTGAAGATAGCTTCTGGTGTCGTTTTTTTTCGTTCTCGACCGGTCCTGTCTGCGCCAGCAGAAGCGGTTCCAGGCATACCTGAGAACCGGTCCGGTCCTTCCGGTGAGGATGCCGTGGGCCAGGTCAAGGTTGCCATCCAAAAGCGGGATGAAGTCCTGGACCAGAAACAGGGCGAAATCCTGGGCCAGGTCTTCCTTTACGTCCTGTTCGGAGCTGTTGGCTTCCGGACGCGGCAGGACATGGTCCATTCCGGTCGGCGGGGACAAACGGGTAAGCCTGAGGACGGTCTGCTGGAGCTCCCGGTAACCTCCAGGGCTTGCGAGCCATTGTTCAAGCGCAGCGGCAGCCTTTTTACCGATGGTCATATTCTACCTGTCTGTGTATCCGGAGATGCAGCTTTCCGGTACTCTGCCGAGGAACTGTAATTTCCTGGAAAAGCGGTAGTCCAGGGGCATGGTGAAGGTACAATCTTCCACGAGAAAGGAGTCCTGTTCCGTGGTTCGTCCGCTTATTTCCAGGATACAGCCGCAGCGGATGTAGCGCTGCCTCCCCCGGTGACCCCTGGATGAACACGGACAGACCAGGTGGCCGGTCTGGGTGCACTGCAGAACAAAGACAGGGTGGGTTGTCCTGTCCCTGCGCATGGTCGCCGGGAAAACGTCGTCTGTATAATTTCTGAGCTCTTTGTCCGGTGCGCCGGCAAAGAACATGCGTTCGTGCCACTGGCTGACCGGCAGGCTGGTGATGGCATCACCAAGGATGGAGAGGTCCGGCCGGCGAAGATAACTGTTCAGGGCGGTTATTGCGGGGTTGCTTTTTTTCTTTATTGCCATGATACTTTCAAGTAAATCAGACGTGAGACATTGTTTCAAGTCTATCTTTTTGATTTTATAACTTTTTTACGGTTTATGCGCCTGCTTTGGCTACAATTCCCCAAAGGGGTTGGGGCCCAAAGGTTTGAGGAGAATTTGTGGCACCTGGAAAAGAGCAGCTGGTTTTTATCTGCGGGCAGTGCGGGTACGAGAGCCGGAAATGGCTGGGGCGCTGTCCTGACTGCGGGGAGTGGGGGTCGCTTGTCGAGGAGAGGCGGCCGGGGAAGGTCCGGAAGACACGAGGAAGCCAGGCATCCATGCAGCCCCTCACCGAGGCCGTGCCCGGGGAGCAGGAGCGGCTGGTGACCGGGATTGGTGAACTGGACCGGGTGCTGGGCGGCGGGATCGTGCCCGGCTCCCTGGTGCTGATTGGCGGTGATCCCGGTATCGGCAAGTCGACCCTTATTCTGCAGCTTCTTGCGGCTTTGTCCTGTTCGGGAAAAGTGCTGTACGTGACCGGCGAGGAATCGGCCCGCCAGATCCGCATGCGGGCCGACCGGCTGGGTATTGCCGGTGAAGACATTCTCCTGGCCACGGAAAATAATGTTGAGTCGATAATGGATATGGCCGGGGATGTCCGGCCTCTGCTGCTGGCCGTGGACTCCATTCAGACCATGTACTCGGAAGAGGTTGGCTCGGCCCCGGGCTCGGTGACCCAGGTACGCGAATCAACGGCCCGGTTGCTTACCATGGCCAAGTCTTCCGGTCTGCCGGTGATACTGATCGGTCATGTGACCAAGGACGGATCGCTGGCCGGTCCCAGGGTTCTGGAGCACATGGTGGATACGGTGCTTTATTTCGAAGGCGACCGGGGCCAGGTGTTCCGGATACTGCGAACGGTCAAGAACCGGTTTGGCTCCACCAACGAGATCGGGGTCTTCGAGATGAAGGAGAGCGGCCTGGACGAGGTGGCCAATCCTTCGGCCCTGTTCCTGGCCGAGCGGCCCGTAAACGTGCCCGGTTCCGTGGTCCTTGTCTCAGTGGAGGGAACCCGTCCCATCCTGGTGGAAGTGCAGGCCCTGGTCAGCCCTTCCAGCCTGGGAACGGCCCGGAGGACAGCCATTGGCGCCGATCCCCAGCGTCTGGCCCTCTTGACCGCGGTTCTGGAAAAAAAGATCGGGGTCACCCTGTTCAACCACGACATTTTTTTGAATATCGCCGGGGGAATCAGGATCGACGAGCCGGCTCTTGATCTCGGCATGGTGGTGGCGCTGCTTTCCAGTTTTTACGAAAAGACCGTTGATCAGGCGACAGTGGTCTGCGGCGAGGTCGGGCTGGCCGGGGAGGTACGGGGTGTGGGCCGCATGGAGCTGCGGCTGCGGGAGGCCGAGCGTCTCGGGTTCAAGACGTTTCTGGTGCCGTTTTCGTCCGCGCGCCAGCTCGAGGGCAAGGTGCCGCCCGGTATCGACCTGGTCGGGGTTCGTACGGTCCAGGATATTGTCTCCGGGCTGTTCGCGGGATAGAACAGCCGGGAGGGTCGTTCTTTCCGGTTGCTTGGCCGGTTTTCTCCCGCTACAATGGGCGATCAGTCGCGTAAAACTGCGGTCAATGCGCGGTGAACCGGTACCGCGCCATCATCAGGGAGGAGAGCAATGGATTTCGGTTATCACATGGAACGCGCCTGGACTGTTTTTGTCCGTTTCCTGCCCCAGATGCTGCTTTTGAGCCTGGCGCTCATCGGGGTGAGCATGATCACCCTGGGTATCATGGGGCCGGTCTGCACCGCCGGCTACATGCAGGCACTGCTGTTGGCCCTGCGAGAAGGACGGCGGCCCGAGGTTCGGGACCTCTTTGCCCACATGGACCTCTTTTTTCCCCTGTTGGGGCTCGGTATTCTGTTGCTGCTGGTCCTCCTGTTCTCTTTTTCACTGCTTGTCATCCCGGGCCTGGTGGCCCTGGTTGCGGTGAGTTTCGTCTGCCTTTATCTCCTGCCCCTGATGACCGACCTGAAGCTCGGGCTTTTTGACGCACTGGCCGAGTCCTGGCGTATGGCCGTTCAGAAGCCGCTGTCCGAGCAGTTTGCCGTCGTGGCGGTTTATGTGGTCCTGACATCGGTTGGCAATTCCACCGGCCTGGGGGCGCTTTTTACCCAACCCTTTGCCACCCTGTTTGTTTTGTCCGTGTACGAGGTCAAGAGGCGGCGTCTCCTGCCGGAGCCGCCGCCTCCGTCACCTCCGACTTCCTGAATATTTTTTGAACCGGTACCATTATGAAAGACTGGTCAGCCCGTCTGCACCGGCTGGAGCAGGACGGTCTTGCTGTTTATGTGAACCCTGAAGCCCCTGACTGGTTTGTCCCCTCTACCCGTGGTGACCGTTTACTCAAGGCGGCAATGCAATGCGGGACTGCTGAAGAGGCGATACTTTGGTACCAGGCCCGGCACGGTGGAGACGCACGGCAGCTCGGCCACGACTTCCACCGCTTGTCCCTGGCTCTCGACGGGCCGGAGCCAGAGCCTTACCGGGGCCGGGCAGCCCATCTGGAGCTGAGGGGGCTGAGGGAGGTCTGGTATCACCTGACCGATGGCTGCAACCTGGCCTGCCGGCACTGTCTTTTCGGCTCTTCTCCTTCCGCTGGCCCGGTCCTGGCCCGGGATTCGCTCGACCGCAGTCTGGAGGAGAGTGTCGGGGCGGGGTGCAGGCTTTTCTATTTTACCGGTGGCGAGCCTTTTGTCTATCCGGGCTTTGTCGAAGTACTGGCCCGGGTGCAGGAGCTGCATCCCGGGGCTCACGCGGTGGTGCTGACCAATGGATTGCTGCTGGGGCGGTGGCTGCCGGAGTTGACCGCCCTTGACCTGGAAAGGCTGCATCTGCAGGTGAGCCTGGACGGGCTGGAAGAGCAGCATGATCACCTCCGGGGCCGGGGCAGCTTCGCGGCCCTGGCTGCCGGCATGCGGTCCGTCCGGTCCGCCGGTCTGCCGGTAACCGTATCTGTGGCCGTCAACCGGCTCAATGTGGACCAGCTTCCGGCGCTGGCCAGGCTGGCGCATTCCTGGGGTGCTGCCGGACTGCATGTGATGTATCATTTTGTCCGCGGGCGGGGCGGTGAGGACCTGTTCGCTCCGCCCGGGCGTATTGCGGACAGGATGGTGGAGACCGGTGAGATCTGCGCCGGCCTGGGGCTCAGGTTCGACAACCTGGAGGCCCTGCAGGCCCAGGTTTTCTCCATGCCGGGGACCAGGTATGATTTGAGCGGCATGGGTTGGGAGTCGCTGGCCGTTGGCCCTGACGGGCGGATCTATCCGTCACCGGCCCTGGTCCGGGTTGCAGCCCTGGACTGCGGTGGACTGGACCAGGGGCTCACCTCGGTCTGGCGCCAGAGTCCGGTGCTGGCAGAGGTCCGCCGGGCTTCTCTTATGGATGATCCGGACCTGGCGGCGGATCCGCTTCGTTTCCTCACCGGTGGCGGTGATCCGGATCACAGTTACGTACACGGGTCCAGCTTTGTCGGCCACGATCCCTACCTGGAGCTGGCCAACCGCCTGGTCCTGCATCTCATTGTCCGAGAGGCGGGCCGCTATCCGGATCAGGGTCTCTTCCGGCTGCGGATGGGGGATCTTCGTTTTGATTGTCCTGACGGGGATGAATCGGGATCTGACGGCTCGGTTTCCCTCACCCACTGCAATTGCGTGGTTTCCCTGGCCGGGACGGACGGCCACCGGTCGGTGCGCGAGTTTTACGGCGAGGCCGCCCGGGAGACCAGGGCTGATATCGTCAATCCCTTTGGGCCGTCCGGGCTGGAGACCATTTTTATTCCAGGCCAGTCCACCGAGCGTTCCTATGGCTGCGGCAGCCCGGTAAAGGACGCTGATCCGCAACCGGGCGAGACCCTGGTCGACCTGGGATCGGGCAGCGGGGTGGAGTGTTTCCTCGCTGCGGCAAGGGTCGGGCCGGAGGGACAGGTCTTTGGAATCGACATGACCGACGACATGTTGCAACTGGCCGGTGATTCGAAAAAATCGGTGGTCGAACGGCTGGGATACGACAACATTGAGTTTAAAAAAGGATTTCTCGAGTCCATACCCCTGGAGGATGGCTGCGCCGACGTGGTGATTTCCAACTGCGTGATCAATCTCAGCCCGGACAAACGGCGGACTTATCTTGAGATAGCCCGTATTCTCAAACCAGGCGGGCGCCTGATTGTCTCCGATATTGTCACCGATGGTCCGGTGGCTCCTTCCATACGCAACTCCGCCCGGTTGCGTGGTGAGTGCCTGGGAGGGGCCATGGTCCAGCAGGATCTGGTCCAGATGCTTGAGGATTGCGGGTTGACCGGGATTTTCTTCCACAGCCGTTCCCTCTACCGGCAGGTGGGCGGGGACCGGTTTTTTTCCCTTACCTATGAAGCAGGGAAGCCGGTTGTTGAGAGCGGAAACGACCTGGTCCAGGTGGTGTATCGAGGGCCGCACCAGGCCCTTGTCGCCGAAGGAGGAGACATGCTCAATCGTGGCCGAACCGTATGGATGGCACCCTCTGAAGCGGCCGGGTTCGGTTCCGAGGTCTTTGTCTTCGATGGTGACGGGCAGGTGGTCAACGTGGAGCAGGAGCCATGCTGCTGCGCTGCCCCTCCTGAAGAGGCCTTGACGGCCGATGCCGTCCGGCCGCCGGTGCAGCCCATCGCCCGTCATCGGAGTGGATGCATGCTCTGTGGAGCGGAGCTTGTCTATGACAGCAAGGCCCGGGAGCAGGCCTGTCATTTCTGCGGCAGCCGTCAACGGACCAACAGCCGTTGCCGGGAGGGGCACTTTATCTGTGACCGGTGTCACCAGGAAAAAGCTCTGGATGTGCTGCGTCGTATCTGCCTGCAAAATCCGGAGCAGGATATGGTTCGGCTGCTCTCGATTATTCGTTCCCATCCGGCCCTGCCCATGCACGGACCCGAGCATCATGCCATGGTGCCGGGGATCATTCTGGCCGCGTACCGTAACAGTGGAGGGCGGATCAGTCGAGAAATCATTGATGCAGGGATCGAGCGCGGAGCAGGAGTCCCCGGCGGGGCCTGCGGTTTCTGGGGCAGTTGCGGTGCGGCCATCGGGGCCGGAATCGCGGCCTCTCTCATCCTGGAGGCCACGCCGCTTACCCCGGATCCCCGCCAGCAGGCCCAGGAGTTCGGGGCCAGGGTGCTGGCGGCCATTGCCGGTATCAGGGGTGGCCGTTGCTGCCAGCGGGAAACCTGGCTGGCCCTGAGAGAAACCGCGACCCTGGCGCCCCGGTATTTCGGAATTTCTCTCCGGGCCGACAGTGTGATCCACTGCAGCCAGTACCGGCAGAATCGGGAGTGCATAGGCAGCCGCTGTCCGCTGTGGGAACACCGGCAGGCAGAGGCCCGGGGTATGGAACCAGTGGCGCAGGAGTTGCCGAAGCTGAAGATGTTGTGATGCAGCTTGATGCCCGGTCCGGGTTCAGGGTCGGTTCCGGCGGCTCCGCAGGGCGGTGTTGATCTCTTCCTGTATTTGGCTGACCATCTTCAGGGGCGCGGACGCGTCCCGGATGGGGCGGCCGATGACCAGGTAATCGCTGCCGTCTTCAATGGCCCGGCCCGGGGTGGCGATGCGCTGCTGGTCCCCGGCGGCACTGTCGGCCGGGCGGATGCCCGGGGTGATCATGTCAAATTTTGTGCCCAGTTCGCGACGCAGCACAGAGGCTTCCCGGGCCGAGCAGACCAGGCCGTGGCACCCGACATCCAGGACCCGCCGGGCCCGGGTCAGGACCAGGTCTTCCACCGTACCCTCGAAATTCAGCTCCGTCAGCTCCTGGCTGCCCATGGAGGTCAGCACGGTCACCGCAAGGATCTTCACCCCGCTGTCCGCTTCAAGGGCGGCCTCGACCACCGGTCGGTAGCCATGCACGGTGGCAAAGGTGATGCCCCGGTCACGGAACTGTTCCACGGCCAGCCGCACGGTGGCCGGGATGTCGTAGAGCTTGAGATCGAGCATGACCCGGTTGCCGCGGCCGGCGATATGTTCCACCACCGGCCAGCCGCCGGCCAGGAAGAGCTGCAACCCCACCTTGAAGAAGCGTATCCGGCCATCCAGCGCTTCCACCAGTTCCCGGGCCGTGTCCGCGGCGGGGACGTCGAGGGCGAAGATGATCCGCTCCTCCAGGGGAATCTTTTTTTCTCTTTCTCTTTCTTTTCCTTTTTCTTTTTTTTCGTTTTTCATATTGCGTTTCGTGCCTCTGGAATTTCAGGCCGAGACCATCTCCTCTTCCAGGAGCCTGTCGGCGAAGTCGAGCACGAACTGGCGCTGGGTGGGGGTGGCCCGGGCAATGCAGGAGCAGTGCATGTTGTCGGAATTGCGGACCAGGAACTCGAACTTGAGCGCTTTTTCCTCAAGGACCACGGCAATGTAGAACGGAGCGCATTTTTCGTGGCCCTGCTGGGCCTCGGACCAGAGGTCGCGGGGCAGTTCCAGCCAGAAGATACCCTCCATGGGGCCCGGCTTCAGGGTTCGTTTGAGGTAGCTTTCGATGTTGTCGCGTTCAAGAAAGGAAAGTTCGTCTATGACATACTGACGCATGATCTTATCCTGTATTTTTTGTATTTGTTTATTGGTTTTTCCGTTTTCCTGTTCCACGTTCTACAGGTATTCGGCTGCCAGCGAGGAGAGCTGGCTTCTCTCCGGGGCGGTCAATGTGACATGACCGAAGATGGCATGGCCCTTGAGGCGTTCCACGGTATAGCTCAACCCGTTGCTGCTTGAATCGAGGTAGGGATTGTCGATCTGTTCCGGGTCGCCGGTCAGAACCATCTTGGTGCCTTCACCGGCCCGGCTGATGATGGTTTTGACCTCGTGCGGAGTTAGGTTCTGAGCCTCGTCGATAATCACATACTGCTTGGAGATGGAGCGTCCGCGGATGTAGGTCAGGGCTTCCAGCTCAATCTCGTCATCTCTGATCATTCGGTTGACCTGCTGTTGGGTGGTCTCCTTTTCCTTGCGTCCCTGGTTGAGACCCATCAGGTAGCCCAGGTTGTCAAATATGGGCTGCATCCACAGTTTCATCTTTTCGTCCTTGGACCCGGGAAGGTAGCCGATGTCCCGGCCCAGGGGAATGACCGGCCGGGAGACCAGCAGCTTTTCATACTGTCCCAGGTCCATGGTGCCGGTCAGACCGGCGGCCAGGGCCAGCAGGGTTTTGCCGGTACCCGCCTGGCCGGTGAGGGTGACCAGTGGTATTTCCGGATCCAGCAGCAGCTCAAGGGCCATGCGTTGTTCCTTGGAGCGGGGCCGCACCTTCCAGGCGGATTCAAAGCTGGAATTCAGGTGCTTGATGTGGCTCTGGTCCACGGCCCGGCCAAGGGCCGAATGTTTGGGGTTGTCCTGGTCCCGGAGGAGGACAAACTCGTTTATGACCAGGGAGATGTCCTTCAGGGCGAGTATCTTGCTGTCATAGAACCTGTTCACCACTGTCGATGCCACCTTGAGTTGACGCCAGCCGGTGTAGAGAGTGTTGACATCGCATTTTTGCTTTTCAAAGTCCTGGACTTCGATGCCCAGGGCATCGGCCTTGAGTCGGGCGTTGATGTCCTTGGAGACAAAGATGACCCGGTTGCCGTTGTCGTGCAGGTTATAGGCCGTGGCAATAATGCGGTTGTCCGGGATGGTCAGGTCGATGAGTCCGTTTTCAAGCTTTTCCTTGCCCACCGTAATCTGCAGGGTGCCACCATTATCCATTTTGACGCCCTGGCCCAGGTTCCCTTTCTGGCGCAACCGGTCCAGGGTCCGGATGACCTGGCGGGCGTTGCGGCCCAGTTCGTCGTTGTTCTTTTTAAACTTGTCCAGTTCTTCGACAACCGTCATGGGCAGCATGACAATGTTGTCGGCAAAGGCGAAGATGGCGTCTGCGTCGTGCAGCAGGACGTTGGTGTCCAGAACAAAGTATTTGGTCATGGTCTCGGATTGCCGGTCAGGGAAGTGTCGTTGATGACGGGTTGTCTCGCCGGTTGCCCCGGACGACGTGGCGGCGGAAGAGCCGTGTCCCTCCGGGGAGCGAAGGATAGGTTCATAATTCAAGGAACGTGGTATCCTGGTTGAGGTTTTCGCAGCCGTCCTCGCGGACCACCACCATGTTTTCCAGGCGGATACCTCCCCATTCGGGCAGGTAGATTCCCGGTTCCACCGTGACCACCATGCCCGGGCGCAGCTTTTTTTTCGAGCGGCTGGAGACGCGTGGCTCTTCATGGACCGCCAGGCCGACACCGTGGCCCAGGGCGTGGCCAAAAGCCTCTCCGTATCCGGCCCGCTCGATGACCTGGCGGGCGGCCCGGTCCACTTCCCGGCAGGTGACCCCGGCCCGTATAGCCTCCATGCCGGCGATCTGGGCCCGGCGAACCACCCGCAGCCGCTCCCTGAAGGTCCGGTCCGGTCTGCCGGCCACAAAGGTGCGGGTCATGTCCGAGCAGTAGCCCTCCAGGACAAGACCCATGTCAATCAGCACCAGATCGCCGGTCCGGAGTACCCGGCCGGTGGGGACGGCATGGGGCTTGGCCGCGTTTTCGCCAAAGGCGACAATGGTTTCAAAGCTCGGAGCCTCGGCCCCCAGCTCCCGCATGGTCAGCTCCAGGGCCAGAGCCACCTCCTGTTCGGTCATGCCGGGCTCGATGGTGTTGTAGACCAGCTGGAAGACCTGTTCGTTACGCTGGACCGATTTGCGGATGGCCTTGATCTCCCCGTCACTCTTGATCTCCCGCATCCGTTCCACCAGGCCGGTGAGCGGCACCAGGGTGAGGCTGATCCTGTCCGCCATGGTCTGGAGCTTGAGGGCGGTGGCATGAAGCATGTAGTCGCTTTCAAAGCCAAGACTCCGAATGTGAAGCCTGGGCAGCAGAAGTTGCAGCCGGGATTTGAGGCCGCGGGGGTAGAGTTCGATCCGGAAGCCCGGAGCCTCTTCCCCGGCCTGGAGGTGGAAACGGGAATCGGTGAGCAGGTACGGTTCGCCCGTGGCCGGTATGAGCAGGGCGCCGGCGGATTCCTGGATGGTGTGATCAGTCGCCCTGTAGCCGCTCAGGTAGTGCCGGTTGTGGGGCTGGGTGACCAGCATGGCGTCAAGTTTCCTTCGCCTGAGCGCCTGCTGGAGCCGATGGATTCGGGCGGGATAGCGCAGCGCAGCCATGGGTCAGGTTCCGAGCCGCTGTTTGAGTACGGTTTTGTGCTGTTCGAGGGCCTGGTTGTACTGGCCGGTGAGATCGTTTTCGATCCGGCTCCATTCCTCCTGGAACTTCTGCTGCAGCGTGGCTTCGAGCTTCACGTCATCGGGCTGCATGGCTCCCTGTCGGCCCATGAGCTGCTCGTATTGCATGCGAACCTGCTCTTCGAGCTGGGTGCGCAGCTGGTCCCGGTGCTGGTTGTACTGGCCAAGGATGTGCCCTATCTCCCGGCAAATGGCGGCAATATCGCCGGCGCCGCCGCTGAGCTCGACCAGACCGTCAGCGGCCCGGTCACTGCGCTGTTTCTGGACCTCGTCGCGCGGCAGTGAGAGGTTGCGCATCAGTCCTTCGATCATGCCCCGGCGGATGGTCGTCTGCAGGGCCGGGTCTTTTGCCTCCAGTTCGGCTGCCGGGTTTTTTACATTGCCGGCCAGGTAGTCGGCGGCCAGCCGCATGCCCTCCTTACGGGCTTCTTCCTGCTGCAGCTCTTCACTGGAGGCCTTGCCCATGCGGGCGGCCCGTTCCATGACAAGATCCATGGTGGATTTGATTTCAGCCATCTCTGTTCTCCCTGGCACCGGTTTGGATACCGTTGCCATTCTTCCTGTTCTTTGATCTTGATGCCCACACCAGTATAGGCAACTTCCCTGTAAAGCTCAATCTTCATCTCCGCGGACCATGCGGGCGCCGAAAAAGCCGTCGATCCCGTCGGCCGGAGTCGGACGGAAGAATCCCTCCCGGTCGACCAGTTCCCGGGCTGCCGCCGGCAGAAGATCGCGGCAGCTCTGGAGCCGGAACTGCGGATGGTTGTCCAGGAAAGCCGCTATCACCTCCTCGTTTTCTTCGGGTTCCAGCGAGCAGGTGGTATAGACCAGCACCCCGCCGGAAGCGAGCAGCGTGGCGGCCTGTTCCAGGAGCTGGAGCTGTTTTTTCCGGTACCGGGACAGGTCGTTTGCCTGCCGGTTCCAGCGGATATCGGGCTGTCGGCGGATGATCCCGGTTCCGGAACAGGGAGCGTCGATAAGGATGCCACTAAAGCGAATCCCGAAGCGGACGCAAAAATTTTCCATGGTTGTCTGCACCGGGTTGACCCGGCCCGGGAGGCCGAGCCGCCGGAGGTTTTCGCGCAGGAGGCGGAACCGGCGGCTGTCCGGTTCAAGGGCGGTGAGCATGGCCCCCTGTTCCAGCAGGGAGGCCAGGTGCAGGGACTTGCCGCCCAGGCCGGCGCATCCGTCGAGGTAGTTTCGCCCGGCCCGCAGGGGACCGAGCAGGAGGCTGGCCAGTTGGGCCGCTTCGTCCTGGACCTGGAAGAGCCCCCTGTCAAAACCGGGCAGGCTGGTGACCGAGCCGCTGTGAGCAGGGAGGATGATACTGTCCGGGGAAAAGC
Source organism: Desulfolithobacter sp. (assembly GCF_054025815.1). Classification (NCBI taxonomy): domain Bacteria; kingdom Pseudomonadati; phylum Thermodesulfobacteriota; class Desulfobulbia; order Desulfobulbales; family Desulfobulbaceae; genus Desulfolithobacter; species Desulfolithobacter sp. The sequence goes on from NZ_JBPMMS010000033.1 coordinate 20,113, forward strand.
GGCCTGGAATCGCCTCGATGTCTTTGCTGTGCAGGAGTTGGAGCAGTTCGTCCGGAGAAATTTCAAGAGTATTGGTCCGCAGGCACAGGCTCGGTTCGCGGTTGTTGGCCTCACAGATGGCCCAGGTCAAAGGGCCGCCAAACCGTTGATTCCACTGTTTTACCAGCCAGCCGGGGTGATTGTGGACCGGGGGATTCATTTTTTCGGGGGCCGGGATACGGCCCTCCTGGTGTTCCCGGGCGATTCGCCGCAGGACCCCGTTGACAAAACCGGTCAGCCAGCGGGGCTGCCGGGCACGGCGCAGGGCCTTGACCGTTTCGTTGACAGCGGCGCTTGCCGGGACCCTGTCCAGGAAAAGCAGTTGCAGTATCCCGACCCGCAGGGCCATCAGGGTGAGCGGTTTCATTTTTTCCGGCGGTGTTTTCGAGTAGCGGGCCAGGATGCGGTCCAGGTACTGGAGCTGGCGGAGCACGCCGCGGACGAGGCGGACGGCCAACTGCCGGTCGCGGTCCGGCAGGTTCCGGCCAAAGACCATACGGTCCAGGTGGGAGGCGATCACTTCTCTGGAATCATGCCAGGCAACCAGGACCTGGATGGCAAGGGAGCGGGGACAGGGGGTATTTTTCACAGTTCGGAAAAGGCGGTGACGTGGTTTTTACCCTGGTTTTTGGCCGCGAACAGGGCATGGTCGGCATGGGCCAGCAGGTCGGTCAGGGTCTGGGCGTCGTCCGGGAAAGTGGCCAGGCCGCAGCTGACCGTGATGTGGACGGAGAGGCCCTGTTCGGCCAGGAATTCGGCTTCTTCGATGGCATGGCGGATCTTTTCCGCTATGATTCGACCCTGATCCCGGTCGTGGCCGGGCAGGACGATGACAAACTCATCGCCGCCGTAGCTGACCCCGTAGCAGTCGGCGGGCAGGACCAGGCGCACCACATTGGCAAGCTCGGCGATGATGCGGCTTCCGTTTAAGTGGCCATAGGTGTCGACCACGTTCTTGAAATCGTCGATGTCTATGAAGATCACCGACAGGTACCGGTTCTGAGCCCGGTGCATGTCCAGCTGGCCCTGCAGGGTCTGGTAGAGGTAGCGGGTGTTGTAGAAGCCGGTCAGGTCGTCGCGGATGGCCAGTTCCCGGTAGCGGGCCTCGGAAGCCTTGAGCTTTTCCTGGGCCTGCTTGAGGGCAAGGTGGGTCTGGACCCGGGCCAGGAGTTCTTCCTGGGTGTAGGGTTTGGTCACGTAATCCTGCCCGCCGGCGGCAAAACCGGTGACGATATCCTCTTTTTCCGTACGGGCGGTGACAAAAAGAACCGGAATGTCCGCCAGGTCGGGGTCTTTCTTGAGCCGGCGGCAGACCTCGAAGCCGGAGAGACCAGGCATGTCCACGTCAAGGAGGATCAGGTCCGGCTTCAGGACCGGGGCCAGGGCCAGTAGTTCGTCGCCGCTCTGAACAGCGGTTACACGGTAACCGGCCTCGCCAAGAACCCGGCTGAGCAGTTTAGTGACAATCAGGCTGTCGTCGGCCAGGAGCAGTGATGGTCTGTGGGGCTCGGTCATGATCGGAAAGGGAGATCCTTTTTTTGGGTACAATGAAAACAGCTCAATTCAGTGTTTATAAAGCAGAAGGGGGAAATTGCAAGCTCGGCTTGAATTTCAGGGAAAGAAGAATGACACCGGGCAGTCGGATGCCGGGTGTTTGGAATATTCAGTTCGAGGGTGTAATCGGGTGTGGACATTTGATGGAAGCTTTGATATGTAATCTTTCCTGTAACACGTTTGTCCGCCGTGGGCTGGCGGGCCGCACGGACTATACAAAAACGTAAACAAAGGAGTGCAGCATGAAAAAATTATCTTTGATCATGGTGGCAGTTTTTTTGATGATTTCCGCTTCGCTGGCCATGGCATCCACCAAGGATGAGGTTCTGAAGCGCGGCTACCTGCAGTGCGGTGTATCCACCGGCCTGCCCGGATTTTCCAATCCGGATGAAAAAGGCAACTGGACCGGCCTGGACGTGGATATGTGCCGGGCTGTTGCCGCCGCAGTGCTTGGGGATGCGACCAAGGTCAAATTCGTTCCCCTGACCGCCAAGGAACGTTTCACCGCCCTGCAGTCCGGCGAGATCGATATCCTTTCCCGGAACACCACCTGGACCTACACCCGCGACACCTCGCTGGGCCTGAACTTTGCCGGTACCGACTACTACGATGGTCAGGGGTTCATGGTTTCCAAAAAGCTTGGTGTCAAGAGTGCCAGGGAACTCAACGGAGCCGCTGTCTGCATCCAGGCCGGTACCACCACCGAGCTGAACCTGGCCGACTATTTCCGCCAGCACAACATGGAATACCAGGCCGTGGTCTTCGACACCTCCGACCAGACCGTCAAGGGCTTTGAGGCCGGGCGCTGCGACGTGCTTACTTCCGATCAGTCCCAGCTCTATGGCCTGCGCATCAAGCTGGCCAACCCGGATGATGCCGTGGTCCTGCCCGAGATCATTTCCAAGGAGCCCCTGGGACCGGTTGTCCGACAGGGTGATGACGGCTGGTTCAACATTGTCAAGTGGTCTCTGTTCGCCATGATCAATGCCGAGGAAATGGGGGTGACGAGCAAGAATGTCGACACCATGAAGAACTCCAGCAACCCGGCTGTACAGCGTCTGCTGGGCACCGGTGGCGTCAAGGGTTCTTTCCTGGGGCTGAACGATGACTGGGCCTACCAGATTATCAAGCAGGTGGGTAACTATGGCGAGATGTTCGATCGCAACGTGGGCGCCGGTTCACCGCTCAAGATTGCCCGGGGCCTCAACGCCCTGTGGTCCAGGGGCGGCATCATGTACGCCCCGCCGATCCGCTAAGGATCACCTCCCCTGATTGACAGCAAAAGGAGCGCTCTTCTCCGGGCGCTCCTTGTTTTGTTGGGTTTCGTCCCTCAACCCGATCCACGTGTTGTTTGTACAGGATTTTTATAACTGGTTGTGACCGGGGACATACAATCTGGCCCATCCATGCCGGTTTATCTGCGTTGAGGAGAGTTTTTTACCGGCTCGGCAGGTAAACGAACCTGAGTAACATGACACCCGTGACACAGACTCGACCCAAATCGACTTCGTGGTGGAACAGCGCCCAGAACCGGGCCCTGGTTTTCCAGGTCCTGCTGGCAGCCGCTGTCATCGCCTTTTTCGTCTATATCGGCCGCAACACCGTGCACAACCTTGAACAGCGGGGTATTGCCACGGGTTTTGGTTTTCTGAACCAGAAGGCGGGTTTTGGCATCATCATGCACCTTATCCCGTATGATGAGTCCTACACCTATGGCCGGACCTTCCTGGTCGGCCTGCTCAACACTGTTTTGGTTTCCGGGCTCGGTATTGTCTTTGCCACCATTCTTGGTTTCATAGTCGGCGTGGCCAGGCTGTCGCCCAACTGGTTGATCTCCCGGATGGCGGCGGTCTATATCGAGATCTTTCGTAATATTCCCCTGCTGCTGCAGATCTTTTTCTGGTATTTTGCCGTGCTCCGGGCCCTGCCCGCACCGCGGCAGAGCCTCCACATCGGTACCGGGGTGTTCCTCAATATCCGCGGGGTGTTCCTTCCCCGGCCGATTTTTGAAGACGGGTTCGGCTGGGTTACCGGTGCCTTTGTTTTCTGTGTCATTGCCACCATCATAGTGAAGCGGTGGGCCACCAGGCGCCAGGAGGCCACCGGGGAACAGTTCCCGGTCTTCCTGACTTCGCTCGCCGCTTTCCTCGTTTTGCCGACCCTGGCCTTTTTTCTCACCGGCAAGCCACTGCACTGGGAGTATCCGGAGCTTAAGGGTTTCAATTTCCGCGGCGGTATCGCGGTGATCCCCGAGCTGTCCGCTCTGCTCACCGCCCTGACCATCTACACCGCCACCTTTATCGCCGAGATTGTCCGCTCCGGTATCCAGTCGGTCAGCCACGGGCAGACCGAGGCGGCCTATGCGCTTGGTCTGCGGCCGGGCAAGACCCTCAGGCTGGTGATCATCCCCCAGGCCATGCGGGTGATCATTCCCCAGCTGACCAGTCAGTATCTGAACCTGACCAAGAACTCGTCCCTGGCCACGGCCATCGGCTATCCGGACCTGGTTTCAGTGTTCGCCGGGACCACGCTCAATCAGACCGGGCAGGCCCTGGAGGTCATTGCCATGACCATGTCGGTCTACCTCAGTCTGAGTCTTCTGATCTCGCTGTTCATGAACTGGTATAACAAACGGAGCATGTTGAAGGAACGGTAATCATGAGTGTCAAGGTTCATACTCCACATCCTGATCTTCCACCTCCGGCATCTTCGGTGGGGATCATGGGCTGGCTCCGGAAAAATCTCTTTTCTTCCGTGCCCAACACCTTTTTTACCCTGGTAGGGATATATATCCTCTACCGGGCGATACCGCCGGTCATCAACTGGGCCTTTCTGGACGCCAACTGGGCTGGCACAACCCGTGACGCCTGTGTCAAGGGAGGGGCCTGCTGGGTCTTCATCAAGGTCCGCTTTCACCAGTTCATGTTCGGGTTCTATCCGTCCTCCGAGTACTGGCGCCCGCTTCTTGCCTTTGGCCTGCTTGCCTTTCTGCTGGCCTGGCTGCTCATCGAGCGGGCGCCGAAAAAGGGCTGGGTCGGGCTGTTCACCATCCTGATCTATCCGGTAATAGCCTATATCCTGTTTTACGGTGGCCTGGGACTGCCGGTGGTGGAGACCCATAAATGGGGCGGCCTGATGCTGACGCTCATCATCGCCACCATCGGTATGTTCTTTGCTCTGCCTTTCGGCATTATCCTGGCCCTTGGCCGGCAATCCTCCATGCCGGTGGCCAAGTCGGTCTGCATCGTGTTCATCGAGCTGTGGCGGGGGGTTCCGCTGATCACCGTGCTGTTCATGTCATCGGTGATGCTGCCCATCTTCATGCCCGAGGGCATGCATGTGGACAAGCTGGTCCGGGCGCTCATCGGCATTATCTTCTTCCAGTCCGCCTACATGGCTGAGGTCATCCGCGGCGGCCTGCAGGCCATGCCCAAGGGACAGTACGAGGCCGCCGACGCTCTGGGGCTTTCCTACTGGCAGGCCATGCTGCTCATTATCCTGCCCCAGGCGCTGAAGACGGTTATTCCCGGTATTGTCAACACCTTCATTGCCCTGTTCAAGGACACTACCCTGGTGCTCATCATCGGCCTTTTCGACCTGCTGGCCATTGTTCAGTCCGCCTTTGCCGATCCGAAATGGCTGGGATTTTCCGTGGAAGGATATGTCTTTGCCGGGCTCATTTTCTGGATATTCTGCTTTTCCATGTCCCGGTACAGCCAGTACCTGGAGAGGAAATTGCACACTGGACACGAACGGCGTTAACCAATACAGAGATGGATCAAGGAAGCGGACCAGCCGTCAGCTCGTTCCGCGGCCAGAGACGAAACATTACGGTAGAGAATTATGACAGATCAGGCAGTGCAGCGCGAAACGGGCAAGGAAGAGATCGCGATCCTGATACGCAACATGCATAAGTGGTATGGTGATTTCCATGTCCTCAAGGATATCAACCTGACCGTCAAACGGGGTGAACGGATTATCATCTGTGGCCCTTCCGGTTGCGGGAAGTCCACCCTGATCCGCTGCCTCAACCGGCTGGAAGAGCACCAGAAGGGTGATATCTTCATTGACGGAATCGAGTTGAACGATGATCTCAAGCATATTGAGAAAATCCGCAGGGATATCGGGATGGTATTCCAGCAGTTCAACCTTTTTCCGCACCTGACGGTATTGGAAAACTGCTGCCTGGCGCCGATCTGGGTTTTGAAAAAGCCGCGCCGGGAAGCGGAAGAGGTTGCCATGAAGTTTCTTGAGAGAGTCAAGATTCCCGATCAGGCCAACAAGTATCCGGGCCAGCTTTCCGGTGGCCAGCAGCAGCGGGTGGCCATTGCCAGGTCACTGTGCATGAGCCCCAAGATCATGCTTTTCGACGAGCCCACCTCGGCCCTGGATCCGGAGATGATCAAAGAGGTACTCGATGTCATGGTGGACCTGGCCAACGAGGGGATGACCATGCTCTGCGTCACCCATGAGATGGGCTTTGCCAAAACCGTGGCCGACCGGGTCATCTTCATGGACTCCGGCGAGATTATAGAGGAAAATGACCCGGAATCCTTTTTTACCAATCCCCAGTCCGACCGAACCAGGCTCTTCCTGAGTCAGATCCTGTAAGGTCGGGTCCGCGGATCTCTTATCCTGTTGCCCGGACAGCCGTCATGGTTCATCAGGCACTACGGGGTGCCGTTGTGGATGGGAACGATGGAAAAAGGCTTGCAATTCGGTCTCTGTGTGCTACATGGTGGTATAGAATCGCACCAGGAAACAATCCAGACAGGAGGCCGTCGTGAACGAGAGAAATGCGGATCTGAAGTTTGAAACGCGAGTGATCCATGAGTGTATTCTGCCGGAAGACTGGGACGGAGCGACTCTGCCGCCCATCTGCCAGTCGGCTTCGCATCGTCATCAAACCGCCGAGAGCCTGAGTGAAACCTTTGCCGGCAGGCAAAGGGATCACATCTACATGCGCCTGACCAACCCCACCAACTCCGTACTGGAGAAAAAGCTGGCATCCCTGGAAAACGGTCGTGGCGCGGTTTTCATGTCGTCTGGGATGGCAGCGATCACCAACACCTGTATGGCTCTGCTGCGGTCCGGAGACGAGTTTGTCGCCAGTCGTTCTCTGTTCATGTCCACCTACCTGCTCTTCAAGCGGGTTTTTGCCAAGTATGATATCCGTTGCCGCCTGGTCGATCCGCTGGATCTTGCGGCAATGGAGGAGGCGATCACCGATCGGACCAGGTTTCTCTACCTGGAAACCATCACCAACCCGGGCATGGAAGTGCCGGATCTGCGGGCAGCCGCCGACCTGGCTCACCGCCATGGCCTGCCGCTGGTGGTGGACTCCACCCTCGCCACCCCCTGGCTCTGCCGACCCCTGGAACATGGCGCCGATGTGGTGATCCATTCCACCACCAAGTATCTTTCCGGCCACGGCAACGCCGTGGGCGGGGTGGTGATCGACGGCGGCACCTTTGACTGGCTCGGTTCCGAGCGGTTTCCTGACTTTGCGCCCTTTGTCGAGCGCAAGGGTGAACTGGCCCTGCTGGACAAGATATGGCGTGAGCACCATATCAACTTCGGGACCACGGCTGCACCCCTGCACGCCTACCTGGCCATGATCGGACTCGATACCCTGGCCCTGCGCATGGAACGGCACATGGCAAATACCCGGGAGGTGGCCCGCTATCTCCAGGCGCACCCCAGGGTCAGGTGGATCCGCTATCCCGGCCTGCCGGAACATCCCAGTCATGCCACGGCCCAGAATTTGTTCAAGGGCAAGGGATACGGCGGTTTGCTGTCCTTTGGGCTCAAAGACCAGGAGACCTGTTTCCGGTTCATTGACAATCTCAAGCTGGTCTACCATCTTGCCAATCTGGGTGACTGCAAGACCCTGGTCATCCACCCGGCCTCAAGCCAGTACATCTCGTTCCCTGACCAGGAACGGGAAGATATCGGTATCAGTTCGGATCTGCTGCGGCTCTCGGTGGGAATCGAAGATGTGGATGATATCGTCGCTGACCTGGAGCAGGCCCTGGCCAGCCTGTGACGACTGATATGTTGAGATGTCTGGGGTCATGACAGCACGTGTGAAAAGAACACCGGATGTTCCGTTACTGGTGGAAAAGAAGTATTTCACCTTTGCCGAACCTCCGGGTGAGATGATTCTTGACTCCGGGACCCGCCTCGGTCCCATTACGCTCGCCTACGAGACCCTGGGCAAGCTCAATCGGGACCGGTCCAATGCCATCCTGGTCCTGCACGCCTGTACCGGGGACTCGCATGTAGCCGGTTACTACCCTGATGACAATGCCAGGCCGGGATGGTGGGACGGCATGGTGGGGCCCGGCAAGCCCATTGATACCAACCGCTGGTTTGTCATTTGCTCCAATATTCTCGGTTCCTGTATGGGGTCCACTGGCCCGGCCTCGATCAACCCGGCCACCGGCAGGAGATACGGGCTCGATTTTCCCATGGTCACTATCCGCGATATGGTCCGGGCCCAGCGCCAGCTCATCGAGCACCTGGGAATCAGTCGGATCATGGCTCTTATCGGCGGCTCAGTGGGCGGAATGCAGGTGCTGCGCTGGTGCGTGGAGTATCCCGAGATGGTTGGTTCTGCCATTGCCCTGGCCACCACCACCCGTCACTCGGCCCAGGCGATTGCCTTCAACGAGGTGGCCCGCCAGGCCATTATGTCGGATCCTGAGTGGAAGGGTGGCCAGTACTATGATGGTCCCGGGCCCAGGCACGGCCTGGCCGTGGCCCGGATGATCGGTCATGTGACCTATCTCTCGGACGAGTCCATGCGCGAGAAGTTCGGCCGCCGGCTGCAGAACCGCAGCTCTCTTTCTTTTGATTTCGGGGTGGATTTCCAGGTGGAGAGTTACCTCCATCACCAGGGAGCCAAGTTTGTCGACCGGTTCGATGCCAATGCCCTGCTTTACATCACCAAGGCGGCGGATTATTTCGACCTGGAATCCGGGGACGGCTCCAGCCTGGTGGACGACCGGCTGCGACATATCCGCTTTCTCGTTCTCTCCTTCTCTTCGGACTGGCTCTACCCCACCTACCAGTCCCGGGCCATTGTCTCGGCCCTGAAAAAGAACGGCTGTGACGTCAGTTTCTGCGAGATTGAATCCCGCTGGGGCCATGATGCGTTCCTTATGCCCTCCGAGAGGCTCTATACCCTGGTCAACCGGTTTCTTGACAGGGTGGACCGGGAACTTGAGGCAGGTTGAGAATGCGTTTTGATCTGCAGATCATAGCCTCCTGGATCGAACCAGAGGCAAGGGTGCTCGACCTTGGCTGCGGCTGCGGTGATCTTCTGCTTCACCTGCAGAGAACAAAACAGGTACGGGGAACCGGCATCGAACAGGATGAGGAGAAGGTCAGCCGCTGCATCGAGAAGGGACTCTCGGTGCTCCAGGGAGACTTTCGTGACGAGGTCCATGATTACCCCGAATCCAGCTTCGATGTGGTGATCCTCAGTCAGACCCTTCAACAGGTGATGGACCCCAAAAATCTCATCCGTGACCTGCTCCGGATCGGTGACCGGGTGATTGTCAGTTTCCCGAATTTCGGGTATTACCGTTCCAGGTTGCAGCTTTTGTTCAAGGGCCAGGCCCCGGTGACCGATCAACTGCCCTACGAATGGTACGACACGCCAAATATCCGGGTTATAACTATCCGTGATTTCAAGCGGTTCCTCAGGGTGACCGGTGTGCGGCTGGCCAGGGAGGCGGCCATCAACACCCACCACCATGACCGGGCGGGTAATATCGTTTCATACTGGACCAACCTGCGGGCGACCTATGGCATAATGATGCTGGAGCGGCCCCTTTGACATGGTCATGTTTCCAACAAGAAAGAATCTGCCCGGATACGTGGCAGGAACGTGTTTCAGGTGAACCACTTATGGGAAAACAGGAAATAATCACCGGCGAGTGCAATACTGAAGTCCAGCCGGCGGAAGGGTATTTCAGCGAGGTGCCGGGAATTGTCAGCGAACTGGCGCAGGGTTTTCTCGAGGGCCGCTGGTCCAGCCATATCGAGCCGGTGCCGATTCCGTCCCGGGATGAGGTGATCTCCATCATCAATCAGGCCCAGCGGATCCTTTTTCCCGGTTTTTTCTCTCCGGATATCCTCAGCCCGGCCAGCCTGGAATATCACATTGGCCAGGAGATGAGCCTGTTTTACGAGAACCTGGCCCGCCAGGTGAGTTGCGCCATCCGCCACGACTGTCTGCGCCATGATCAGGTCTGTTCCCGTTGCGGCGAGCGCAGCTACCGGATCGCCCTGGATTTCATTCGCTCTCTGCCCAGGATTCGTGAACAGCTCGAATCCGACATCGAGGCCACCCTTGCCGGAGATCCGGCGGCCGCCAACGCCGATGAGGTGATCTTTTCCTATCCCGGTCTGTTCGCTACTTTTGTCTATCGGCTGGCTCACCGGCTGGTGGAGCTGGAGGTGCCCATTATTCCACGGATCATGAGCGAGTACGCCTATCATCGCACAGCCATTGATATCAATCCTGGGGCCCGGATCGGAGACTCCTTTTTTATCGATCACGGGGCCGGAGTGGTCATCGGCGCTACAACCGAGATCGGCAACCGGGTGCGGCTTTACCAGGGGGTTACCCTGGGGGCCTTGTCCCTGCCAAGGGATGCGGGCAAAAAACTGCGCGATAAGAAACGCCATCCCACCATCGAAGACGATGTGATTATTTACGCCAATGCCATTATTCTCGGAGGGGACACGGTCATCGGTGCCCGCTCCATAGTCGGCGGCAACGTGTGGCTGACCGAGTCTGTCGGGCCGGATACCAAGGTTGTTCTCAAACCAGCCGAACTGGTCTACCTGGGGAATGGCACCAAGCAAAGGGAGGAGAGGTGATGCAGGTTTTTGATTCTCAGGCCGGCTCGGTCGGCCGGACCCCCCTTATCCACCTGCGCCGGATGTGCGACCGGGTGGATATCCTGGCCAAGATGGAGTCTCGCAATCCCCTGGGTTCGGTCAAGGACCGGATCGCCGTGGCCATGATCGAGGCTGCTGAAAGGGAAGGTCTTCTCGGGCCGTCCACCACTGTGGTTGAACCAACGTCCGGTAATACCGGCATCGGTCTGGCCTTTGTCTGTGCCTCCCGGGGTTACCGGCTGGTGCTGACCATGCCGGAGACCATGAGCATGGAGAGGCGCAAGCTGCTGGTCCACCTCGGGGCAGAACTTGTTTTGACCCCGGGTGATCAGGGCATGAAAGGGGCCATCCGGCGGGCCGAGGAGCTGACCTGCGAACTCGAAGACGCCTGGATGCCCAACCAATTCACAAACCCTGCCAATCCCGCGATTCATCGTCAGCGTACCGCCGAAGAGATCTGGGGCCAGTGCGGCGGGCGGCTCGATGTTTTTGTCGCCGGGGTCGGCACCGGCGGTACCATCACCGGCGTATCCGGAAGGATCAAGGAGCTGGCACCGCTTTATGCAGTGGCTGTGGAACCGGCCGATTCTCCGGTCTTGTCGGGTGGCAGGCCCGGGCCCCACAAAATCCAGGGTATCGGGGCCGGATTTATTCCCGAGATCCTCGATACAAACCTCATTGACGAGGTGGTGCAGGTGACCGGCGAAGAGGCCCTGGATATGGCGCGAAAGCTTGCCAGGACAGAAGGAATTCTTTGTGGTATATCTTCCGGAGCGGCAATGGCCGCGGCCCTGCGTCTTGCTGAACGCAAAGAGTTTGAAGGCAAGCGGTTTGTGGTGGTGCTTCCTGATACCGGGGAGCGTTACCTGAGCACCGACCTGATGGAATAACATGCCAGGCATTCGGGAATCCCTGGAAAAATTGGCTCGCGGCGGGCGGCGGTATTTAAAAACAGGAAACAGGAAGGACTGATGGGAAAGATTGTTTCGCTTAATATCAGCAGTAAGAAAGGGGTGAACAAGGAGCCGGTCGAGGAGGTGGAGCTTCGGGTGGATCATGGTATCGAGGGTGACGCCCATGCCGGCAAATGGCACCGGCAGGTAAGCCTGCTGGCTCAGGAGTCCATTGACTTTATGCGGGCCAAGGGGCTGGAGCTGGAACCTGGTGCTTTTGCCGAGAATATCACCACCGAGGGTATTGACCTGGCCAGACTGCCGGTGGGCACCCGGCTTCGGGCCGGCGAGGTTTTGCTCGAGGTGACCCAGATCGGCAAGAAATGTCATAAGGGCTGTGCCATCTTCCAGCAGGTGGGCGACTGCATCATGCCGAGGGAGGGTATTTTTGCCAAAGTAATCGTACCTGGTATCCTGCGCACGGGCGATACCCTGGAAGTCGTGTGAATCCTGAGAACCGTTCGCCGCAGACCGGTTGCCTGCGCTGCGGATCCTGCTGCGAGCAGGGCGGACCGGCTCTGCACACCGAAGATCTGGCCCTGCTCGAATCGGGCAGGCTGCACCCCGGGCAACTGGTGACGGTCCGGCGGGGAGAACTTGCCCTTGCACCGCTTGGCACCTGTCCGGAGCCGGTCCAGGCCGAGTTCCTCAAGGTCCAGGGGCGCGACGGTTCCTGGCGCTGCTGTTTTTTTGACCGGGAGAACTCCGGCTGCGCGATCTATGACCATCGGCCACTTGCCTGCCGTATTCTCGAATGCTGGGAGCCGGGGCCTCTGCTCGATATCGCAGGCCGTGACCTTCTGAACCGGTTTGCCTGTATCGCTGACGACGATCCCCTGTTGACCCTTGTCCGGCTCCATGAATCCCAGGTTCCCTGTCCGGATCTGTCCTGCCTGTCCGACCTGCTTAAGGATCCTGCCAGCAGGGAAGCCCGGCTGCACGCCCTTTCCCGCCAGGTGCAGCTCGACCTGATGCTTCGCGACCGTGCGGTCCGGGAGCACCGGCTGTCGGTGGCACTGGAACTCTTCTACTTCGGGCGACCGCTGTTCCAGCTTCTCAAACCCCTGGGGATCCAGGTTCGGGAAAGTGGACAGGGGGTCGTGCTTCACTATGAAGGACCCTGAACAGGGAATGTTCAACCCTGTTGCCTCTCCCGGTGTCATTATTTTGTCAGGCAGGGGCCGGCTCTGGTCCAAACTGCTGGCACGCTGATGTTTTGTATTGAAAAATACTGAAACTGCGTTATTGTTGAGGGCAATGATTTCTCTGGCACGGTGTTCGCAGTCCCTTCCGGGAAACGTGAATCAGGTATGAGCGGGAAAAGGAGGTTGGCTATGTCTGTACAGGATAGGCGAAGCAGTTACCGGTATCAGCTCTACTACCCGATCAACATGCGGGTGGCCCGAAGTTCCAGCGAAGACGACTGGCATCTTGCCGAAATACTCGATGCCGGGCGCAACGGCGTCCGGTTACTGGTGACCGGCGGTGAATCTCTGCCAGTGGGCAGTGAGCTTGAGTTTTCTTCCATTCCTTCTTCGCGGGAGAAAAACTCCAGGGAGTGCCGCAGCGAATTCCGTTGCCGGGTGGTCTGGGAAGATAGTGAAAACCACCAGGTGGGACTGACGTACATCCACTAGACCTTTTCCAGGCGGTTGACGACCCCCTGATCATCATTATGGTTGGTTGTTGACAGGGGGTGTCCTGTCTCCTTCCTCCGCCTGTCTTCGCCTCCAGCAGGTAACCGGGGACCGGCAGCTCTCCTCTGGCATCTGTCATGGGTTGATGTGGCTTGAACAGAGCAAAAATATGATTCTGCCCATGCTGATCTTCCGCAGTGAGGGTACATGAATCCCTGGCTGATTTTTGTCGTATCCGTTCTCCTGCTTGACTACCTGCTGGATGTTCTCGTCGCCCTGGGTACGCTTGATCGCCTGGATCGGAAGCTGCCGTCCGAGATTTGTGACCTGTGGAATCCTGAGCGGTTGCAGAAGAGCCGCGAATATATCAGGACCACCACCCGTTTTACCCTCCTGCAAAACAGTGTCGCCACGGCGCTGCTGCTTGGATTTATCCTGACCGGGGGATTCAACCTGGTCGACCTGGCCGCCCGGTCCCTGGAGCTTGGCCCTATCCCTACCGGGCTCGTGTTCACAGGTCTTTTGCTCCTGTTTTCCGGGCTTCTCAACCTGCCATTTACCATCTATGCCACCTTTGTCATCGAGGAACGGTTCGGTCTGAACCGGATCACGGTACGGACTTTTGTCCTCGACCTGCTGAAAACCATATTCCTGGCGCTCATGCTCGGCGGGCCGTTGTTGGCCGGAGTGCTGTGGTTCTTCGAATCGACCGGTTCCTTTGCCTGGCTGTACTGCTGGCTCCTGTTGATCATCTTTGTCCTTGTCGTGCAGTGGCTTGCCCCGGTGGTTATCATGCCGCTTTTCAACCGTTTCACCCCCCTGCCGGAAGGCGGCCTGAAAGAGGTTATCGAAATCTATGCCCGGCAGCAGAATTTTTCCCTCCAGGGGGTCTATACCATGGACGGCTCCCGGCGCTCTTCCAGGTTGAACGCCTTTTTTACCGGTTTTGGCCGTTTCCGGCGCATTGTCTTTTACGATACGCTCCTGGACAAGCTTCAACCAGGGGAGATCCTGGCGGTGCTCGCCCACGAGATGGGTCATTACAAGCTCCGGCACATTCCGAAAATGATGCTCGCTTCCATGGTCCAGACCGGCATCATGTTCGCCATTCTTTCCATTTTCATCGGCAATCAGGGGCTGTTTGCGGCTTTTGGCATGGAATACGTCTCGGTCTATGCCAGTCTGGTTTTTTTTGGCTTTCTCTATGCGCCCATCTCGACCCTGTTCTCGGTGCTGTTCAATCGGGTGGCGAGGGAATATGAGTTTGAGGCCGATGCCTTCGCTGTCCGGACCACCGGACTGGCGGTGGAACTGATCAGCGGCCTTAAGAAACTTGCTCAGGCCAACCTGACCAACCCTGATCCCCATCCCCTCGATGTCTGGCTCCATTACAGCCATCCCCCTCTGTCTGAGCGGATCCGGGCGCTTGTCCGGATCCAGGACACAGGCGACCCGGAGGTGTCGATCCTGGATTTTGGCCGCTGTTGTCTGTGCGACAGAAGAATAACCTTGAGCGACAGGCTGGAAAACAGCAGGCGGCCAGATCTGTGCCGCTGGTGTCTGGCCGGGGAGGAAAGCTGTGGCTGCGCAGATGATTGAGAAGCTTGCAAACCTCTGCCTGCGCCTGTTCCATCGGGAGTACGGCGATATCTGTCTGCTCTACGGGGCGAAACCGAGGTCGGCGATGATGTCACATATTTCTTCAGCAGAGAGGTCGGTGGCCCTGATCCGCAGGTCGCAGAACGTGTTGTAAAGGGGCAACCGTTCACGGTAGAGGGCGTCAAAGCTGATCCCCGAGGGATTGATCAGGCCCCGGCTGTCCTGGTTCTGGACCCGTTTTTCCAGTTCTTCAAGGTCCACATCCAGGAAAACGAGCCAGCCGATTTTTTTGAGATGAGCCATGCCCTTACGGGAATAGATCACGCTGCCGCCTGTGGCGATGACATGGTCCCGGCAGGAGAGATTCAGCAGGACACGCTCCTCCAGGGCCTTGAACGACGTCAGTCCATCCCGGTCAAGGATCTCCTGCAGGGAGCCGTTACCGGCGGCGCTGATCAGGTCGTCGGTGTCGAGGTATGGTCGTCCGGTGCGTTCGGCAAGCAGGCGGCCCACCGTCGACTTGCCGGCTCCGGCCATGCCGATGAGAATGATATTGGAGTGGATACAGGACATCTGTAGAGACCTTCGCCGGGGGCTGTCATGGGTCTGGCACATCGTGGTGGTTCGGAGGACAGGGTGAAAATTCTCTTGCCCTCTGCCCGTAAATACACTACAAAAAAAGGATATATTCTTCATTGATATGATGAAGTTATACTGTGTCTGCGGCAAGTTGGCACTAATTTATTTTCACCTGTTTCTGCACAATCGCCCATCTGGAGGATGGAACCATGAAAAATAATACCTTGCGGGCCCCGTTGATCAAGGCGGGGGTGGTTCTGGGCATTTTTGCCCTCCTGGCCTATTTCACCAGCACCTCTGCCGAGGGAAGTGTCTGGAGTTCCCTGGGCAATATCATTGTGTTTCTGTTTCGCGCTGTTCAGCTTGCCGTTGGTCTGGCCCTGAGTCTGTTTATCTGCCTGGCGGTACTGATCGGCATATTTCTCGGCGCGGTGGCCCTGGTCAACCGCGATGGTGCCCGGCGCATGTATGAAGCGCTGGTCGAGACCGTTGCCCGCTGGCTTGAGCCCTGCATCAGGCGCCTCAGACCGGATCGGGCCGCAGAGCTGGAGGCCCGTCTTGGGACCTTTGGTCAGGAGTTGAAAACAGAGCTGTCCAGTGGTCTGAACCGTACTGCGCAGGAGCTGCGCAAGGCCCAGGTTGCCCTGGAAAACTCGCTCCAGTCACTGGTTTCGAGGCTTCGCGACATGGAAGAGAACGCAGAGCAAAAGGCCGATGCCGGCCAGGTCGAGGAGCTGGCCGCAACCGTGTCCGGTTCGGAAGAGACCCTGGCCAGGCTGGATCAGACCATTGCCCGGCTGGAGACCGAGATGAAAAAGGTCATGGATCAGGTTCAGGCGTTGTCACCCGACGCCCTGCTGGGCGACCTGTCCTCGCGGCTGGAGGCCCTGGAGAGCCGGGAGGATGTGAAAGACCAGGTCGTTGCCCTGCAGGAAGAGGTCGTTGCCATCCGCAAGGGACTTGACCAGGCCATGGCGGAGGTCCGGGTGATCGCCACCCGGGTCGAGTCCGGTCCGGCCGCAGGAAGTGACGGGCCCGGTTCCCGGGATGGTGGAGAAGAGGAGCACCGGCTGTTCAGCTACTTTGATGATCCCGCCGACCGGGTGAAACTCGCCGAGCTGGTGGGCTCCACCCTGAAGAAGGATATGACCTATTCCCAGGTCATGGAGTTTATCGGCCAGGAAATGGGCCCCGAGGCGGGCAGGATAATCAGTGAGCACCCTTCCCTGACCAAGGACTACATCCGCCAGCGCCGTCGCAGCGCCTGAAACCGGCCGGGACGGGAAAAAAACGGTTACACGGCAAAGCCGCGACCGCTTCACCTGTGGTTGCGGCTTCTTTTTTTGGGGGTGGTGAACCGGACTGGAGGCTCAGTCCTTTGCGGGCGAGATAAGTTCCTTGAAGAATTCGATGGAGGGAAAATGGTCTGAATACTGGACCGGTTTGCGGGAGCTGGGCCGGGCGACGTAGATCAGGTACCTGATACCGTATTTTTCCGCTGATTTAAGGACGTTTTCCGTATCGTCGGCCAGCATGGTTCGTTGCGGATCAAAGTCGAGCATTTCCTGGAGTTTTTCCCAGAACCTTGGATCCTCCTTGGCAAGGCCCACCTCTTCGGCGCAGACGATCCGGTCGAACCAGGCCCCGATGGCGGCCTTGTCCAGCTTGATGGACAGGGTCCGGGAGTGGGCATTGGTGATCAGGTAGAGATTTTTTCTCCGGCCCAGGCAGAACTCCAGGAACTCGATCACGTAGGGATGGACCCCGATCAGGTGATTGATCCTCATTTTGAGCTCGGGTATATCCAGCTCCAGCTTCCTGGACCAGTAGTTGAGATCGGTCCAGTCCAGGGTGTTTTCCACTTTCCGGTATTTCTCAAGCAGTTCTTCCCTGGCCTGTTCAATGGGTATATCGTGCATCAGGCTGTAGTGCTCGGGCACGTACTGTTCCCAGAAATAGTCGTCGAAATGTTTGTCCAGCAGGGTCCCGTCCATGTCCAGGAGGACGGTGTCAATGTCCTTCCAGGCAAAATCCGGGTTTCTCTTTTCCGTCTGTCTGCTCATCGTCCTGGTCCATCACAGTTGCCACCTGTTTATTTTTTATTTTTTCTTCAGGCAGTTCAGTATATCACGAATTTTCAAAAAGATATCGGTTGATTCGTCGATGGGCACAACGAGACGCTGATCCGGGGTCAGGCGGATGGGCGTTTTCTCCCTGGCTGTGGAATCGATGAGCTCCAGAATGGAGCGGGGATCCACCGGCGCGTTGTCGACAAAGGAAAAGACCAGGGCCCTGGGACCCTGTTCCAGCTTCTGGATGCCAAACCCTCGCAACTGGTGCTTGAGACCGATGATCTGCAGCAGGGTCCCGGCCTCCCGGGGCAGGTTGCCGTAGCGGTCTTCCAGCTCCTCGCGCAGGTCGGCCAGTTCGTCCGGTCCCTGGCTGCCGGCGGCCGAGATTCTCCGGTAGATGTGGTAGCGCTGGGAAGTGTCCGCGATGTAGCTTTCAGGCAGAAAGGCAGCCAGGTGCAGGTTGATCTCCGGGTCGATGTCGGCCTGGCTCGCATCCTCTCCGTGCTCGGCTTTTTTCTTCAGTTCAGCGACCGTGGACTGCAGGAGCTCCAGGTAGAGGTCGTAACCAACGGCGGCAATATGGCCGGATTGGGAAACACCGAGCAGGTTGCCGCCCCCGCGGATCTGCAGGTCGTTCATGGCCAGCTTGAAACCGCCGCCCAGTTCCGAGCAGTCCATCAGGGCCCGGAGCCTTTTTTTTGCATCCGGCGTCAGTGCATCCAGGGAGGGGACCAGCAGGTAGGCATAGGACTGGCGGCTGGAGCGGCCCACCCGTCCGCGGAGCTGGTAGATATCTGCCAGGCCCAGGTGATCGGCCCGGTTGATGATGATGGTCCCGGCATTGGGGATGTCGAGGCCGGATTCAATGATCGTTGTGCAGACCAGGATATCGATTTCGTGATTGATGAACCGGACCATGATCTCTTCGAGCTGGCTGCCCGGCATCTGTCCGTGGGCCACGGCCACGCGGGCCTGGGGTACCAGATCGTTGATGTTTTCCGCCACCCGTTCGATGGTCCGCACCCGGTTGTGGACAAAGAAGAGCTGCCCGCCCCGCTGCAGTTCGCGAAGGACCGCCTCGCGGATCACCAATTGGTCGTACCGGGCGAGGAAGGTTTTTACCGCCCGTCTCCTTCGCGGGGGGGTGGAGATCACTGACAGATCCCTGATGCCCAGGAGCGACATCTGCAGGGTACGGGGGATCGGAGTGGCGGTCAGGGTCAGGATGTCCACTTCGGCCCGCATTTTCTTGATCTTTTCCTTGTGGGTGACCCCGAACCGGTGCTCCTCGTCGACAATAAGCAGGCCCAGACGGTTGAAAACAATGTCCCTGGAGAGCAGCCGATGGGTGCCCACAACCAGGTCAATGGTGCCATCTTTGATTCCGGCAACGATTTTCTTCTGTTCGGACGCGCTGCGAAACCGGTTCAGGCAGGCAACTTCCACCGGAAAACCGGCAAACCGGTCCCGGAAGGTGGCTGCGTGCTGTTCGGCCAGTACCGTGGTCGGCACCAGCACTGCAACCTGATAGCCGTCCTCCATGACCTTGAAGGCTGCCCGGACCGCAACTTCCGTTTTGCCGTATCCCACGTCGCCGCAGACCAGGCGGTCCATGGGCTGGTCCGAGGTTAAATCGTCAAGAACCTCCTCGATGGCCTTTTTCTGGCCCTGTGTCTCGTCGTAGGGAAAGGACTCCTCCAGCTCCCGGTACAGCTCGCCCGGAGGCGAGAACCGGTGTCCCTTGCGGATGGCCCGCCGGGCGTAGATCTCGAGCAGCTCCTGGGCTACCTTCCAGACCGCGTCGGTCACTTTTTTCTTGGTGGTCTGCCACCGTTCGGAGCCCAGCCGGTCCAGCCGGGGCTGCTGGTCGGGTAATCCCTGGTAGCGGCTCACCCAGTGGAGCCGATCCACGGGAACGTAGAGGGTGTCACCGTCCCGGTAACGGATCTCCATGAAGTCGCCCCGCTGACCGGCAAATTCCATGTTGACCAGGCCCTGGAAGGTTCCCAGACCGTGATCCCGGTGGACCACGATATCGCCCACGTCCAGTTCTTCCACCTGGACCGGCCGGGCCTCTTTTCCTCTTGTCCGGCCAGGTTTACCGGGTCTGAGCCGTTTTTCGCCGAAAAGTTCGGTGGCTGAAAGGATGTGGAGCCTTTCCTCCACCAGGTCAAAGCCGGACGACAGGGGATGTTCCACCAGGGTTACCTGTCCGCTCCTTTCTCCGGGCAGGTCCAGGGGGATATCGTTTCTGCCGGTCCGGATCTGGTAACTCTTGAGCATTTCGCCCAGATGTTTCGCCTGCCGGGGCGAGCGGCAGGCCAGGTAGATCCGCTCTTCCCGTTCCAGCCAGGTCACCAGTTTGTCGGCCAGCGGCGCCAGTACACCACGTTTGCGCCGCTGGAGGTCGATTTCCTGGCGCAGCAGTGTGTGGTCGCCGCAGGATATGGTAAGCGGTGGGGCTGGTCCGTCGGGATCCGGGAGCTGGCAGAGATTGACCAGGGTCCGGCAAGCCAGGGCCTTTTTCAGATCATCCTGATCAAGAAAGAGGCGTTCTGGAGGCAGCAGCGCCAGACCCTTGGCTCTACCCTCGTCGTAGTTGGTTTCGATCCGTTCCCGGACCAGATCCAGCTTGGCCTGTACCGCTGCCGGATCATGCTGGACCATGATGACATCACCGGGCAGATAGTCAAAAACGGTTTGGACCTCTTCCGGTGGCGGGTAGAGCAGGGGGAGTGAAAACTCAATTCCGGGAAAACGGATCTGCTGGTTCAGGGACTCGAAAAGCGTCGCCGCCTGATCCGGATTCCATTCAAGCTCCCGGGCTGCAGCCGCAAGAAAGGTGCGCCAGTTTTCCTGCGCTTCCTGGCCCGGGAACAGGATGTCCGAGGCCGGCAGGAGGACGGCCTCTTCAAGTTCGTACAGGGAGCGTTGGCTGACCGGATCAAAGACCCGGATGGATTCGATAGTGTCACCGAAGAAATCGAGCCGCACCGGGCCGTTCATTTCCGGCGAGGAAGGAGGGGCATAGATGTCGACGATCCCGCCACGCACCGCGATGTCCCCTTCATGTTGAACCATGGCGCACATCTGATAGCCGGCCCGGGTCAGGGATTCGATCAGTTGGTCCCGGTCGGTTTCTTCTCCGGCCATGACCAGCTCGGCATAACGATTGAGGACCGCCGGGGGCAGGATCCGGCGCTGGAGGGCCTCGATGGAGACCAGGATGATGACCGGTCCGGCCTGTTCCTGCAGCTGGTAGAGGGTGGCCAGCCGCAGGGCCACGGTGGACGGGTCCGGGGCGAGCGGGGTGTAAGGCGGAATTTCGAAGCTGGGATAGACCAGAACCGGCAGCCCGGTGAAGAGGCCGATATCCTGGGCCAGCGGTTCAAGCTGTTCATCCGAGGGGACGATACAGCACACACTCCGGTCCAGGCCGGTCGCTGTACGGGCAAGAAAAAGGGCTGCACTTCCTCCGTGCAGCCCGCAGATGTCGGTTCTTTTCCGATCGGGCAACAGCCCTATGATAGATAGCACAACCAGTATATCCTGTCCGGCAGGTCCGTCCGCCGTGGACGGTCTACCCTGATTTGTGTTGATTCAAGCCTCAGGTCCGGTGCCGGCGGGAACTCCGGCTGTTAGAACATACCACCTATGGAGAAGTCCCAGACTGAGCTGTCCTCGTCATCCCTGGGATCGAGGTTGAAGCCGAGGACGAGGCGCAGCGGGCCCATGGGCGACATCCAGCGCACACCGATGCCGGCGGTTTTTTTGAAATCACTTACGTCCCAGTCCTCCCAGGTGGCGTAAACATTGCCAAAGTCTGTGAACGCTACTCCGCGCAGGCCCGCGTCTGTAAGGAGCGGAAAGATGTACTCGAAGTTGGCATACCACATCTTGTCGCCACCGATACGGTCTCCGGTGGCCGAATCGATGGGGCTGATCTTGCTCGATTTGAAACCGCGGATGGAGTTCATGCCGCCCAGGTAGAAGTGTTCATAGACCGGCAGTTTGTCCTGGTTGCCGGTGAAGATCTGGCCGGCCGCACCCTTGACATGGAAGACCGTGTCCCAGGGCAGGGGGAAGAACCAGGAACTGGCCCCCTGGATCTTGGTAAACTCCGCGTCGCCGCCGAGAAAGACCCCGGCATGCTTGATGCTTATCTCGTTGCGGGACCCCGAGCGTGTATCAAAGGTCATGTCCCTCGTGTCGCGGACAAGGGCCACCTGCACCGAGCTGATATAGTTGATATCCTCGGACAGCAGGATGATCGACGAGGTTGTATCCTGGATGTCGGAGAGCACAATGTGAGAAAAGGAATAACCATACGAGATCCGCCACTTCTTCCACAGTGGATGGCCAAGCCGCAGGCCGAAGCCGGTGGAGTCCTTGGTGTAGTCGTCGTACTCTTTGCTCCAGTTGTAGACATCGATTCCGCCCATGACCTGGGAGTCGAACAGTCTGGGGTTGGTGAAGCTGAGATTGTACCTGGTTGTGGTGCCGCTCAGGTTGGCGGACAGGGCCAGTCGGTTGCCGGTGCCAAACAGGTTGTTCTCGGAGATCTCGCCCATGAGGGTCAGGTATTCCGAAGAGGAGTAGCCGGCACCGATGGAAAACTGGCCTGTGGGTTTCTCCTTGACCGAAACGACCACGTCCATCAGGTTCTCCTGCAGAGTCGGCTGCGGCGTGACCTTGACCTCTTCGAAGAAGCCGAGTCGCTGCAGTTTGCGGGTCGACTCGCGAATGGCCCTGGAGTCGAACACCCCACCTTCCCTGACCTTGAGATCCCGTCGGATGACGTTGTCACGGGTCCGGGTATTCCCCTGGATTTCCACCCGGTTGAAATAGACCAGCGAGCCCTTGTCAACCTGGAACATGATGTTGACCCGTTTACCGGTGGTCGACTTGTTGATCTTGGGTCTGACCTCGGCAAAGGCATAGCCATGTTCCGCGAAAAGGTCGGTCAGTCTCATGGTGTCGTCCCGGAGGACCTGGCGGTTGAGGAACTCTTCCCGGCGTATCTTCAGCATGGAGAGTATTTTGTCCTTGTCTTCCACCAGGTCTCCCTGGATGTCCACCAGCCCCACCCGGTAGCGGGGCCCTTCTTCGATGGGAAAGACAATGGTGAGCGAGCCATCCTTGTCCTCGATCACCGGTTCTCCGACTTTCGCCTCGATGAAACCGTGATTGTGGTAAAATACGGCCAGCCGGGCCGCATCCTGCCGGAGGACATCCATTCGCAACACACCGGTCTCGGTGACCCAGGATGTGAGCCAGCTCCAGGTGCCGGTCTCGATCACGTCCTGGAGATCGTCGTCGTCAAAGCTCTTGTTGCCCTGAAAGACGATCTTGCGGATCTTCATCTTGGTTCCTTCGTCGATGTTGAAGGTGATTTCGACGCTGTCCCTGTCCGGATAGCTCAGGTTGGCCGTGACCCGGGGATTGAAGAAACCCTTGGCCCGGTAGAGACCCTTGATCCGCTTGACGGCCTGGTTGACCCGGCTGGGATTTAAGATGGTACTGGTCTGGATACCTGACGCCTCGCGGATTTCGTCCAGTTCTACCTTGTCGTTACCCTTGAAAGAGATCCTGGTGATGACCGGTTTTTCCTTGACCCGGAAGGTGATGGCCTTGCCATCCGGAGTGTCCTGGGCCTCGATGGTCACATCGTCGAAATAACCCATGGAAAAGACCGCTTTCAGGTCCTGGCGCAGCCGGAGGGGATCGTAGAAATCACCGGGCTTGGTGGAGATCTTGTTGAGGATGGCCCCGGAATCGATGCGGTGGTTGCCGGCCGGGGCAATGGAGGCGACGAGATAGGCGCGGTTGGTATAGCCCAGGACATCGGCTACGGTTTCCTCAAGGACCGTGGTCAGCATGTCCGCAGAAGTCCCCTCCCGGTAGGTGAGATGCGGGTTCTGTGGCGCCAGGGCGTCATAGACCTGCATGTCCACCGAGATCTGATCTCCGATCATGGTCAGGCTGCCGGCTGCCACGTAGTCCAGTCCGGTTTTTTCAGCGACCCTGGTAAGTACCGCCGGCAAAGGGGGCCAGCTGGCCCGGTAGTCGACCAGCTTCTCCGCCTCCTGCCTGGGCATCATGGTCAACCCCTTCTCCCGGAGAATGAAGTCCATGATTTTGTCCACCCTGGGGGCGATGGCCCCGGGATCAGGGGCGTTTATCTTCAGGGGCAGAAAGGTTGTGTTTTGAGCCGCGGAACCGGCCATGGCCGCAGGCATGGCGGACAGCAGGCAGAGTATGAGCGCCAGGGTACTGGCAAACAGACAGGAAATTTTGGTTGTTGACTGCATAAGGCGTCCTGGTCAGTGGGGAACCTGAATTGTTTTTTATCTGAAAGTCTCGTCTCTCCAGGGGGCAACAATATCTTTCATCTTTCGTTGTGCAGGATATGGGAGCCTGCAGGGGGTGTTCGTGTGGTTGCGGTTGCGGGCAACCTGGACCGCATGCAGCCATAAGCCGGGCAGTCCGGGGAAAATTGGCCATCATTATGCCATGTTCCTGGAAATTTGCAAATCAATTACCCGGCCATGGCGACCGGGTGCATCCGTCGTTCAGCCGCGGGGTTGGGGCGGCCGGTGAAGGGTGTCCGGCTGCGGACGGGAGGGCCGGGAGGATCAGTGGCTCCCGGTTTCCTCCACGGGCCGCTGTTCCGGGTCAAGCAGGCTGGCCACCTCGTCGTGGATCCGTTTGGCAAGTATCTGTTTGTCTTTTGGCTTGAAATCAGTGGTTGGGATTGGTTTGCCAATCCTCAGGACCACGTCTCCGGAACGGGCCAGCAACTTGTGCTTGGGCAGAACCCTGTGGGTGCCGTTAAAGCCAATGGGGACCACCGGGACGCCTGACTTGATGGCCAGGAGCACGGCCCCGGTTTTAAACGGCCGCAGGCGGCCGTCCGGGCTGCGGGTCCCTTCGGGAAAGATGATGACCGAGGTGCCGGCGGCGATTTGTTTGGCTGCCTGATTGAGGCTCTTCAACGCTTCCCGTCCGCGGGAGCGATCCATGGCCACAAATCCGGATCGGCGCATGGCCTGGCCGAAAACAGGGATCCTGAACAGCTCCTTTTTGGCGATCCAGCGGAAATCGTGGGGAAAGTAGCCCTGGAAAGCATAGATGTCGGCCTGGGAACAGTGGTTGCCGGCAAAGATATAGGTCTTGTCCGGATCGATATTTTCCAGCCCTTCGATCCGGACCCGGATACCGGCTACCCTGCAGAGAACCCGGCCCCAGAACCGGGGAAAAGCCTGGGCCCTGGTCTCTGATTTGCGGATACAGGTCAGGTCGATCAGGGCCAGGGAGCAGACCGCGAAGGTCAGGGGCGGAATCAGAATAAGGTCTACGAGTGCGCGGATATATTGTACAGTAGACATGGGGGGTGAAGGGTCGGTTAGTTTTTTGGCCGTTTTTCCTGACCAAGAATATCATGGAACGGGGCCGTGGAGTCTTCGTGAATGGAGTTGAGCAGCTCGCGGGGTGAGTAACGGAAATCTTCTTCCAGCTCATTGTCGCCAAAGAACTCTTCGTTGAAGGTGGTGATCAGGTTCAGGTGTCCCCATCGGGTCAGGTAGTAGATCACCAGCCTGGGCAGCGCGGTGTAGATGGTTTCGTCGGGATCAGGATCGACCCAGCTCGAGGCCCGGAGTTTGTCCGTGCACAGGGTCTGGGACTTGTAGAAGTTTTCCAGGAACATCAGCTCCGGCGGCAGGCGGACTATGATTCCGAACCAGTTGAGTATCTTGGCCAGCCGTTCCAGGAAGTACTTGCCGGAACGGATCACCGGGTAGGGAATGTAGATCTCCCGGGGCCGTTTGAGCTCAAGGTAGGAGCGGATGGTGAGGATCAGTTCGGCCAGCTCCACCGGTTCCCGGTCAACGAAATGATAGGTCTCGCCCCGGAATTCGTCCCGGTTGTCCAGCACATGATGGACAAAATAGGGCACTTTGTTGCAGTTGGTATAGGAGTGCTTGATCCCCTTCTTGGTGATCATGAAGGGCATGGCTTCATCGGCGATGGTGAAGAAGAGCCGGTGAAAACCCTGGATCTTGTGGTCATGCTCTCCATAGACAATGGCCAGCCGGATCACCGTGTAGTCAAGTCCCCTGTGCTGGCCCATGAATTTGAGGGTCCGCTCGGACATGAGCTTTGACTTCGCATAGTTGTTCAGGGTCGGCGACAGGGGCAGGTGGTCATCCTCGGTCAGGTTTTCGCCATTGGGCAGGGTGGCGGCCGAACTCATATGGATGTAGGGGATATCAAGGGCCGTACAGGCGCGGGCCAGGTTGACCGTACCGAGGTAGTTGACCTCAAAGGCCAGCTGGGCATCGGAATCCAGGGCGGCGATGGCGGTGTTGATGACAAAATTCGGCTTGACCCGGCGCAGGTAGGTCCTGATGTCCTCGGAGTTCCGGATGGAAAGCTTCTTGGAGCTGGGAGCCCGGATCTCGATTTCATCCGGCGTCTTGGTCTTGAAATAGTGCGCAAGAGTGCCGCCGATCAGGCCGGAGCCGCCGATCAGGACCCCGAGCCGTTTTTCCTGGATCTCGATTACGGGCCGTCTTGGCCCGGTATCTGTTTTTTTTGTCTCTGTTGTCATGGCATACCTGTGAATCTTCAAATATAGCATAATAACAGCGTATTTCCATAGTATTTTAAAATCACCCGTTCTCTCTGTCCCCCGGGCAGTATCTTGACGGAGGGTGACGAATCGAATATATTTTCATTTTTTCGTATTTTTTGAATTTGAGAAGGAACTGGATCAGGATCCCTGGTCCCGGACGTAGTCAAGGAGGATATTATTTTGAGTGGCAAGGCAATTACAGTAAACAAGGATGGATCCCTCAACGTACCCGAAAGCCCGGTTATCCCCTTTATCGAGGGGGATGGCATTGGTCCCGACATTTGGGCCGTGACCCGCAAGGTGATCGATGCGGCGGTGGAAAAATGTTATGGCGGCGAGAGAGAGATCGACTGGCTCGAGGTCTATGCCGGTGAAAAGGCGGTGGAAAAGACCGGCGAGTGGCTGCCCGAGTCCACTCTGGAGGCCATCCGCAAGTACATCGTCGCCATCAAGGGACCGCTGACCACCCCGGTGGGCGAGGGCATGCGTTCGCTCAACGTGACTCTGCGCCAGGTGCTGGATCTCTATGCCTGTGTCCGGCCGGTTCGCTATTTCCAGGGTGTGGTCAGCCCGGTCAAAACCCCGGAAAAGGTCAACATGGTGGTTTTCCGGGAAAATACCGAGGATGTCTATGCCGGTATCGAGTGGCAGTCCGGTTCTCCTGAGGCCGACAAGGTGATCGATTTTCTGCAAAAGGAGATGGGTGCGGATGTGCGCGACGGCTCTGGTATCGGTATCAAGCCGATCTCAGAGTTCGGCACCAAGCGGCTGGTCCGCAAGGCCATCCAGTACGCCATTGATCAGAACCTCAGCTCGGTGACCCTGGTTCACAAGGGCAACATCATGAAGTACACCGAGGGTGCGTTTCGCAACTGGGGCTACGAACTGGCCCGGGACGAATTTGGCGACGTGACCATCTCCGAAGATGAGATGTGGGAAAAGTTCGACGGCAAACAGCCTGAAGGCAGGATCCTGATCAAGGATCGGATCGCAGACGCCATGTTCCAGCAGATTCTGCTGCGGCCCGATGAATACTCGGTCCTGGCCATGCCTAACCTCAACGGCGACTACATGTCCGATGCTCTGGCCGCGCAGGTCGGTGGACTGGGCATGGCGCCGGGAGCGAACATCGGGGATGGCTATGCCCTGTTCGAGGCGACCCATGGCACGGCGCCAAAATACGCCGGCCAGGACAAGGTCAATCCCGGCTCGCTTCTGCTTTCCGGGGTGATGATGTTGGAGTATCTCGGCTGGCAGGAGCCTGTGGACATGATCCAGCGGGCGCTTTCCTCCACTATCTCCAACAAGACCGTGACCTATGATCTGGCCAGGCAGATGGAAGGAGCCACCAGGCTCTCCTGCTCCGCCTTTGGCGATGCTATCATAGGTAATATGTAGGTCTTAGCGCAGGAACGGGGCGTTCAGTTCGATGAGGGGACTTGTAGCCGCGCTGCAGGACCTCCTCTTTCCACCCCGTTGCCTTGGATGCGGGCGGCAGTTGCCTTGTCGGCAGCTGCCGCTTTTTTGTTCTTCCTGCTTTGCCCGCCTTTCGCCGCTTTCCTCTCCCTGCTGCTCCTGTTGCGGCAGACCTTTTGTCTCCGGCCAGGATCATCTCTGCGGCCGCTGTCTTATGGAACCGCCCGGGTTCGACCTGGCCCGGGGGGCGCTCTCCTATCATGATCCCCTGGTCACCCTGATTCATTGTTTCAAGTACGGGGGGGATCTGACCGGGCTTTCCACCATGGCCTGGCTTGCCCGTCAGTCCGCCGGTTTTCGGGAAATCAGCGAACCTGATATTATCATCCCTGTCCCCCTTCATCCGACCCGGCTCCGGGAGCGTGGTTTCAACCAGAGTCTCCTGCTGGCCCGCAGTTTTTTTCCGGGGCACAGGGAACGTATTGAGCCCGGTCTGCTGGTTCGGGCGCGCCCAACCATTCCCCAGTCCACCCTGACCGGATCCGGCCGGCGGAGAAATCTCCAGGGTGCTTTTACGGTAACGGACAGCGACAGCTTGCAGGGACGCCATGTATTGCTTGTTGACGACGTGATGACCACCGGTTCCACCATTGACCAGTGCTCCCGGACTCTGCGCCGGGCAGGTTGCCGCCGGATCGAGGTTTTTGTTCTGGCAGTGGCGGTTTCAGATTGAAATCAGGGACAGGTCGGCTGCAACCGGAATGCGGTTATGGAGATTGAGGTCCGGAATTTTTTTTCGACGCCCGGATGCTGTATCGGTCGCAGTAAAGGGGAATTAAAAAGACCTGATGGTCTGTAACCGTATTTTGTAGCATTAAGGAGTTATCTTGAGAAAAACGCCGTACTGTAGAGTTTAAAATTGTTGATAACTTGTGGATAAATTTTCGGTAACAATCATAACTTATTGATCTTAAATGGTAATCGATGCACGAAAAGAAAAAGTACGATTTTATGGACCTTTGACGGTATGACCCATTGCAAACCCTGATGCATGCTGGAAGAGGTATTTTCCTCTTCATTCTTTGATTTTGAACCGGAAATTCGCTCAAACGGCTTTTGACCTGACCGACCTTTAGAGCTACATCTATGCCCGTCACAGCGACACCCCCTTCTGGGGAGCTGTCTGGGCTGGCATTCAACGTGAAAAACGATTCTTCCTGCTGCTCTCGCAGGATATTTATGTACTGAAAAAGCAATTCCGGGGCCCAGGGCTTCGGGTTGATCCTGAGCGTTCGCCATGACCGGGCATGATTTTGCCTTCTGCTCGGAACATGAATGATTGGTTGATATTTTATTGTATTTACAGAAAAGGAGCGCAAGAGGTTGGTTTCAATGGTGTGGGAAACTGTCAGGGAATCGTTGCAGGATGTACTGCCGGAAAGCGATTTTGGCCTGTGGATCAAGCCACTTTCGTGCAGGCGAGAAGACCAGGAGGTGCTGGAACTGGTTGGACCGGACCGTTTTTTCTGTGCCTGGGTCCAGGAACGCTACCTTGATTTGATTAAAGGCCGTCTGCAGGAGCTTGGCGGCCCTTCCGAGGTCAGACTGACGGTGGACAGCGAGCCCGGAATCCCGACAGATGCAGGTGCTGGAGGTCAGCTCCGCCTGCCCGGGGTCACAGCCCCGGTCAACCGGATCCGGTCTCTGCATCCAGGCTACACCTTCGAGCAGTTCATGGTCGGGGAATCCAATATTCTTGCCCGGTCCGCCTGCCAGGCCCTGGCGGATGGCCAGTCCACCTATGGCCACTGTCTGTTCATCAACTCTTCCACCGGGCTTGGGAAGAGTCACCTGACCCAGGCCGTGGTCCACAAGGTGATGCAGACCGCCCCTTCCACCCGGCTCCATTATCTGACCGCCCAGCAGTTTTCCGCCGAGATGGTCCAGGGTATCCGTAACGGGGCCATGGACAAGTTTTCCCGCAAGTACGTGCAGAACTGCGACATGCTTCTGGTGGAGGACATCCACACCCTGACCGGCAAGAATAAGACCCAGGAAGAGTTGAACACGGTCCTGGACTACCTGATCCGTTCCGGCCGGCGGGTGATTTTGACCTCGGCTGTGGCGCCGCGCAACATTGCCGGGATAGACGAAGATTTTCGTTCGCGGATGACCTCCGGGCTGGTTACTCACATCGAGGAACCGGAATACGAGACCCGCGCCTCCATAATTCGCCACAAGGCGGCTCAGAGCGAGCTGGAGCTCGGCGACGAGGTGGTGGATTTTCTCGCCCGGCATCTGCGGGGTGATATCCGCAGGACCGAGAGCGCTCTGATCGGTATCCGGGCCAAGTCCTGCCTGCTGGGGACTCCGCCGGATCTGGCCCTGGTGAAGGAGGTTGTTGGTGCCATCATCGACCGCCCGGCAGAGCTCTCCGGGGAGACGATCCGTGATTTTGTCGGCTGTGAGTTCAAGGTCTCCATAGAGGATCTGACCTCCCGCTCCCGCAAGCGCTCCATCACTTTTCCCCGCCAGGTGGCCATGTACCTGACCCGCAAGTACACCGGGGAATCGCTGGCCGATATCGGCCAGCTCTACAACCGCGACCACTCAACAGTTCTCCATGCCATAAAGGTGGTGACCAGAGACATGTCCCGCAAAACCTCGGTTCGCCGTCAGGTGGAGATGCTCTGTGAAAAGTTGCAGAAATAGTCTCCCGGCACAGTACCATTTACATGGGTGCAGAATACCTGGTCATGATTACGACAAGGTTACAAAATGATTAATTTCACGCTTGCGTGCCGCGAGCGGCTATTGTTCAAAGTGTGTCTTTTCGTCCTGGTGTTGATCCTTGCCGGCTGCAGCAGGTATCCAATGGGTATGAGCGAGGATGAGTGGGAGAAGTTGTCCCTGGAACAAAAGCTCGAACTGCGGCAACAACAGGCTGAGTTGCGGGAGCGGGAACAAAGGGAGCGCTTGCGCGCCGAAACAGAGCAGGCAAGAATCGCCGCTGAACTGGAGAAAGCCCGTCTGCAGACCTGGCGCGAGCTGGCCTCCAGCATGGGGTACGGTGAATTCATCCGGGTCAACTTTCTTTCCGGAGAAGGGCATTTCCACGGATACAGTCCGATCGTGCCGGACAGTTTCCTTCTGGCGATCGGCGCTCTGGAAAACCTGCGGTTGCGGAACCGCGATGGTGACGAGTTGACGCTATGGGTCTCTTATCAGCCGGGCAAGCTGATCCTGTGCTCCGAAACATTTGCGTCGTACAATGATTATGACCCGCGCCACTGCACCATACTTCTGGATAACTGGTGGGAACAGGGCGAAGAGTACCAGGTCGAGGTGCCGGGGAGGTGGAAGCCGGAGCAGGTTCTGCTGCGCAAGGCCCTGGTGCGGGTCAAGGCGCTCAGGCAAGACAATTGCCGGTGAAGGAGGTTTTCTTTTTTCTCTTTTTTCCTTTCCGGCCCATTGGTTCAGCCACACCGTGAAAAAACAGGTTTTCCTGCCTGATTCTCCCCAAATCATCACTGGGTTCATGTCACCCGGTTGATGTCCTGGGTCAAATACTTCGCTGGTTGGTAAGGCCGGCTGACCTGGTTAGAAATAGATTCCTTTGACCTCTGCACCTTCCTCTTTTTCTCCAGTTCCCGTCAAAACGCCCTTGGCTGCCTTCCAGGCTTCCTTGGCCATGTCGTTGATGCCGATGCCGCCCCAGCCAAAACCGCAGACATGCAGATCCGGCCAGGTCCTGGTAAGCTGGTTGCGCCATTCGAGCAGAGCCGGGTATCCCGCTTCAAGCTGCGGGATAGCAGAACCGGGCCTCAGGACCCGGGTAAAGACCGGGTTAGGCAGGTTGATCAGTTCCTTGAGGTCGGCCAGGGTCTTGTCGATGAGTTCGGAGTCGTCCAGGTCCAGCCGTTCTGGATGGCGGCGGCCGCCGATGATGGTTTCCAGCAGCACGTGGCCGTCCGGGGCCCGGCCGGGGAACATGTTGGAAGAGAACAGGGACCCGAGGGCGAATCTCTTTTCCTGCTCCGGGGCCAGGTAGCCGAATCCGGGCGGGATCTTCGCCTGGTCGGTGAATCCCAGGATGACTGTGGCCACCCGGGCCTGGGGCAGCTCGGCAAGCGGCGGGGCGGTGATATCCGGAATGGTGGCCAGGAGCTGCAGGGCCGGGTTGGCAGGCACGGCCAGGACCAGGTGGCGGCAGGAAAAGGCGTTGTGCCCGGTCTGCACGGTCCATCCTTCTTCAGTGCGCTCAATACTCTGCACGACGGTTCGGTACATGATGTCCCGGTTGACCTTCAGGGGCTGGACCAGGCCCAGGACCAACCGTTCCATGCCCGAAGAGAAGGAGGTCATGGCCGGCAGTCCCTTTTTTCCACCGCCGGAGCCTTTTTTCTTTTTGTCCCAGAGCATTTTGAATACCCCCTTGAGGACCGAGCCATGCTCCTTTTCCAGCTTCCGGACCCCGGGCATGACCCCGTCGATGGCAAGCCGGTTGATATCGCCGGCATAGGTGCCGGTGAAGACGGCGTCGGCAAAAGGAACCAGGGCCCGGCCGAACCGATACTCCACCCAGTCGGCCACCGTGGGTTCGCCTTCCAGTGGTTTTTTCCAGGCATCGGCCAGAACCCGCAGCTTGGCGGCAAGAGGGACCAGGTCGGCGCGGATAATCTTCATCGGCTGCTGGGGAATCATTCGCAGCCGGCCGTCCAGGCAGATGTAGCGGACAAACTTGCCCAGCGGCGCTTTTTCCACCTCGTTTTCGGCCCCGGCCAGGTGAATCAGGACCCGGGACTCCAGGCAGTTGTCGAGAAACCCGTGTGGCCCGTATTCGGCCAGGAATCCTTCCTCGCTCCTGGTCTGCACCGCGCCACCGGGCCGGTCTGATTTTTCCAGGACCAGAAGGGAACATTCCGGCCGTTTGTGTTGCAGAAACCGGGCCACGGCAAGACCGCTGAGCCCTGCTCCTATGATGATGGCGTCATATACCTGTGTGCTCATGTGTAGCTCTTTGTAAATATATTGAATCCCAGGATAGATCGCGGTTTGCTCCCACTCTTGACAGGTCCGTGATCATGCTTACCATGTTGCCCGGAAGAAGAACCTGCATTGGGCACAGTTCCGCTCATGGACCACGAGGTAACAGTCCGCTGAGTGTCAGGTGTTCAATGCAGAGGGAAATATACTCAAAGACAAGCAACAGAACCAGAAAAAAGGGAGCAGGTACGATGACAGATGCCAAAGTCGAAACCAGGCAGTTTGAGGCGGAAACCAGGAAGGTTCTCGATATTGTGATCAATTCGCTCTATACCGAGCGTGATATCTTTGTCAGGGAGCTTGTTTCCAACGCCGCCGATGCCCTGGAAAAATACCGGCACATCAGCCTGACGGAAAAGCCGGAATTTGACAGGGATGTACCCCTGGAGATCAACATAGACTGTGATGCCAAGCGCCACCGGCTCACCATCACCGATACCGGCATAGGAATGACCAGGGAGGAACTGGAGACCAACCTGGGGACCATCGCCCATTCCGGTTCCGGCAAGTTCCTCGAAGAACTGGCCGAGGCGGCCAAGAAGGATGTCAACCTGATCGGCCAGTTCGGGGTCGGGTTTTATTCGGTGTTCATGGCCGCAAAGCGGGTCCGGGTTCAAACCCGCCCCTGGGACGGCAGCGAGGGGCACGAGTGGGAGTCGGACGGAGCCGGCACGTACACCATTCGCGAGTGTCCGGGGCTGCATCGGGGAACCAAGATCATCATCGAGCTCAAGGATGATGCAGAGGATTATGCCAACAAGTTCACCATTGAGAGGATCATCAAGCAGTATTCCAATTTTGTGCCCTTTCCCATCAAGGTGGATGGCAAGACCGTTAATACGGTGCAGGCGATCTGGACCCGTTCCAGGTCCGAGATCACCGAAGAAGAGTACACTGAGTTCTACAAGTTTATCGCCAACGCGGTGGACGAGCCCATCTACCGGCTCCATTTTTCCACCGATGCGCCGCTGGCCATCAATGCCCTTCTTTACGTGCCAAAGGAAAACTACGAGCTCATGGGCATGGGCCGGATGCAGCCGGGGGTCAACCTGTATTGCCAGAAGGTTCTCATCGATCAGCATTCCGAACATATCCTTCCCGAGTGGCTGCGTTTTTTGAAGGGTGTGGTTGATTCTGAAGATCTGCCGCTTAATATCTCGCGTCAGGCCCTTCAGGACAATGCCCTGGTCCATCGGCTCCGCAAGGTGCTGACCAGGCGGTTCCTCAAGTTCCTAGCCGACGAGGCCAAAAACAATCCGGAGAAATATGCCGAGTTCTGGAAGACCTTCGGCATATTTCTCAAAGAGGGAGCCACCTCTGACTTCGAGTACCGCGACGAGATCGGCAAGCTGCTGCGTTTCGAGTCCTCGGCCACCGAGCCGGGTGAGCTGACCTCGCTGGACGATTACATCGACCGGATGAAGGAAGGTCAGGATGCCATCTATTACATTAACGGTCCCAGCCGAAGCGCGGTGGAGCACGGGCCGTACGTAGAGATGTTCAGAAAGCGTGAGATCGAGATTATCTACACCCTGGAGCCCATTGATGATTTTGTCCTGAGTCACATGGCTACCTATCGGGACAAGAAACTCGTCTCCGCCGACCGGGCCGATCTTCGTCTGCCCGAGACGTCCGACACGGAGGACAAGGGCGAGACCACGGCTTCATCCCTGTCCGAGGAGCAGATCAAAGATATTTGTTCTTTTATCAAAGAAGTGCTGGGAGACAAGGTCCAGGATGTCAAGCCCTCCACCCGTTTGGTGGACAGTCCGGCCATGATCGTCAATGTGGACGGTCATATGACCTCGTCCATGGAACGGGTTTTGCGGGCCACAGCCCGGGAAGATTCGCTGTTACCCATTGGTGGCAGGAAGGATATGGAGATCAACCCGTCCAGCCCGCTGATCAACAAGCTTGACGCTCTGCGGACCAGCGATCAGGACTTTGCCCGCGACGTGGTCTGGCAGATTTATGACAATGCCATGATCCAGGCCGGTCTGCTGGTGGACAGCCAGGAGATGGTCAGCCGCAACTATCGTATCCTTGAACGGGTGGCGGAAAATGTTGTTACCGATGAACCCGCCAAGGAATGAGACTCCAGGCTGTCAGATCGGTAAATCTTGAAAAAAGGTTGTGTTCACGATATAGGAACACAACCTTTTTTTGATGGCGTCGCAAAAGTCCGACCTGATCCGGACGGGTGCCGCCGATACCGGAGCGGTGCCAGCCGGATGAACTGTACTGAGGAGGAAAACCAATGCGTCGCATACTTGTTTTCTGTTGTCTTTTGCTGCTGTTGAGCGGCTGTTATGGTAAACCGGTGCGCCACCTGGCCTCGGACGCCAGTCTGATCAAGCCGGGAGTCTCGACCAGAAGCGACGTCCTCCTTTATCTTGGAGAGCCGGACGGTCACCGGGTTGTGGCACAGGGAGTGGAGGAATATGTCTATTATGAAGACCGCAGGGACGGGGTGCTTGGCCGTGCACCGGTGATCGGTTCATATATGGATCCAGACGGTTACGAGATGCTGGTCGTCACCTTGAAGGGGGACGAGGTCACCGGCTGTGAATTTCGTGAATTCGACAAAAAAGATACTGCTTGGAAGGGTGATTTTACCTGGGACGAGATCAAGTGAATCACTCAAAATCATATGATATAAAAAGAGAGCGGATGGTCGAGGAGCAGCTGGTTCCCCGCGGCATCAGCGACCCTCTGGTTCTTGAAGCCATGCGTACGGTGCCTCGGCATCTCTTTGTCGAAGACGCCATGGCGTCCAGGGCCTATGACGATCATCCCCTGCCCATCGGGGCAGGACAGACAATCTCCCAGCCCTACATCGTTGCGCTCATGACCCAGGCCCTGGGGCTCAAGGGCGGGGAGCGTGTACTGGAGATCGGCACCGGTTCCGGCTACCAGGCAGCAGTGCTGTCGCGAATCTGCGACCGGGTTTACACCATCGAGCGGATCGATTCTCTCCTGGGCCGGGCCCGGCGGGTCTTTGACAAGCTCCATTACCATAACATCGTTTCCAGGATCGACGACGGAACCATCGGCTGGCCGGACGAGGCACCTTTTGATGGTATTCTCGTGACTGCCGGCGGCCCGAAGATCCCTGATCCTCTCCTTGCGCAGCTGGCCGATCCGGGTCGGCTTGTCATCCCGGTGGGCGACCAGGACGTTCAGGAATTGCAACTGGTCGAAAAAAAGAACGGGCAGGTTTCGATCCAGCCTCTGGAGTATGTACGTTTCGTCAACCTGATCGGAACCCACGGCTGGGATGGCTGAAATGAAAGGGGGACAGGAAGGGAGAAAGATTTCCCTGATGGAGCGGGTTTATGACCGGTGCATGGAATGGATCCAGACCCCTGCCGGCCTCTGGGTTCTGTTTCTCATCGCAGTGGCCGAATCTTCTTTTTTCCCTATTCCGCCGGACGTTTTTCTGATAGCGCTCTGTATCGCGGCCCCGACAAAGTCCTTTCGCTATGCCGCCATCTGCGCCATTGGCTCGGTGGTGGGCGGGGTGATCGGCTATGGGCTGGGGCTTGGGTTCATGGATACCCTGGGGATGCGTATTCTCGACTGGTACGGGCTCCAGGAAAAGTATGATGTGGTTCAGGATCTCTACCGGCGCTACGATGCCTGGGCCGTCGGAGCAGCCGGTTTCACCCCGTTGCCGTATAAGCTCTTCACCATCACCGCCGGGGCCTTTAAGATCGATTTCGTTACTTTCTTCCTGGTCTCCCTGGTGGCCCGGTCAGCTCGTTTTTTCCTGGTCGCGGGACTGATTTACCGGTTCGGAGCCCCGGTTCAGCACTTTATCAGGCGGTATTTCAATATCCTTTCCATTCTTTTTCTGGTTCTGCTGATCGGAGGATTTGTGCTGGTCAAGATGCTTCTTTGAGATCAGCGGACTTTTCTGTCTGTTCTCCTGCAAGGGGAATGGCTCATCTTCGCTCGTTACGTTTTTCAACAGCCTGGTAATGCATAAGATTTCCGGGATCAATGAGATGAAATCAACTTCCTGCCACCGTGCCGGCCGTTTTTCCGGTTCTTTCCTGACCGGACTTGGAAGCGGGACCTGCCTTCTTTTCAAGGCCCTGCCTGCTTTTGCTCTCCAGACCCATGCCGCACCCGAGGGGCTCTACGCCCATCAGATAGGGCATGTACTCTACTTTCTTGCCATGGCCGGCCTGGTCTACAAGATACGAAATTCGCAGCTGTGGGGAAATGCAGCCTGGCGCAGGATCGCCCTTGGTGGCTTTTTGCTTGGCCTGTGGAACACCTGGGCTTTTGTCGGCCACGTGGTGGAGGCTCTGCTGCCCCGGAACCATTTTATCGGTAGTGTGGAGCATGGCCACACGGCGATCAGGATGGTGTCGAGCCTGGATTATCTTTACTGGATTTTGCGTATGGATCACCTGATCTGCGTGCCGGCCCTGGTCTGTATCTACCTTGGCTTGCGTCGGATGCGGCGGGAGCGGACCGTCAATCTGATGATTTCCGGAGAGCGGAGATCCTGATGATCTGGTCGCTGTCTCCGCTCAAGCTGGTGGATGTTGTCGGCTGCCTTGTTATGCTGGTGATGGCCGGCTTATGTCTGCGCCTTGCCCTGCAGATTTACGACCGGGAGCCGGAAAATGCCCTGACTACCTACCTGAAGTGGCTCATCGCAGCCCTGTTCGCCTTTTGTGTTTCCCGCTCCCTTGGTCATCTGGTCCGGCACCTGCTCTACCTGGCGGGGCACGGCCGGCTCTGGCAACAGCTTTCCCCCCTGAGCGGATCCATCAACACCATCAGTTTCATCGTTATCTTTGCCGTGACGCTGTTTTTCCGGGATACGATGAAGATTATGGGCCGAATGCTCAGGGATCGGGAAAACCTGGAGAAGACCAGTCGCCAGGTCCTGCAGCTCAATCGGGATATCGAGGTTATCGTCGCTGACCGGACCCGGGCCGAGCTGGCCCTGCATGTGGCCCATGAAATACGGAACCCGGTCATGGTGATCGGCGGCCTGATTCGGCGCCTGCTGGGCCGTGGCAACCGGCAGGACACCAGGGGGGACGACGAGCGGCTGGGGGTGGTTCTGGAGCAGACCGAAAAGCTCGAATCGCTGATCAATCGTTTCGAGGAGCTCCAGTCCGGGATCAGGGAGCATTTCGGCGAGGTCGATCTCAACGACCTGATGCGTCAGGTCCTTGACGTGGTGAAAGAAGAGGCGGCAGCGGCCGGCATCCGACTGGAAAGCCGTCTTGCACCGGGCTCCCTGGTTTTCCAGGGCGACAGTCAGCTTGTCCGGGTGGCCATTCTGCATCTTGTCCGCAACGCCATCGAGGTCTGCGGGCAGGGCAATATCATCACCCTTGCCACGGGCCGGGATCAGCGGGGTGTTCTGCTGACCATCAGCGATGACGGCCCCGGGATCCCGGAGCAGGTCCTGGAGCATATTTTCGAAGCCTTCCATGAGACCGATGCCGGTCCCACCGGTCTGGGTCTGCCCTGGGTCAGACAGATCATCGACGAACACCGGGGCACCATTGACCTCGCCAGCACACCGGGCCGGGGAACCACTGTGACTATCACACTGCCGACCCATCTTGGGGAATTCCAGCACCGTCCCAGTGCCTGAATCTGTGACGGCCTTGAGCTGTTTTTTTTTGCAAAACAAGCCTGCTGGAAATTCACTTCGCTGCCTGCGGGCCGTTCTCGAACGCTCACGGATTAAGGTTGCAGGAAAATCCGTCTTTCAGGCTATCATTGTTTTTTTTCATCAGTTTTGCCACCTGGCGAAAGACCTCCTCCAGGTCCATTGTCAGCAGTTTCCTGTTGCTCACCACCAGTTGTCCGTTCACGATCACGTCCCGGACCGCATTCCCCCTTGCCGCGTATACCAGGGTGTCAGGACCGTAGAACGGGCGCAGAGAAGGCCTGTCCAGGTCCACCAGGATAAGGTCGGCCGCCCGGCCCGGCTCGATCCGTCCACCGGGACCGGATCGGCCCGGCAGCAGGGGGGTGGTTGCCAGCTTGAGGATCCTGGCGGCCGGAATTGCCACCGGGTCGTGGCAACGGATTTTCTGGATCTTGGCCAGGCAGTCCATTTCTGCAAACAGGTCAAGGACATTGTTGCTGGCCGCGGAGTCAGTTCCCAGGCTCACCGCGATATTCCTGGCCAGCATGTCGGAGACCGGTGCCAGGCCCGAGCTCAGTTTCAGGTTGCTCCGCGGACAGGTGACCACCCGGGCTCCGGTGCGGGCGAGGATGTCCATATCCTTCCTGTCTATGCTGACGCAGTGAATGCAGACGGTCATGGCATCGAGAAGGCCCAGGGCCTCCAGGTGACGTACCGGCGAGCTGCCGCGGGGGTCTATGATCCTCTTATGTTCGTCTGCGGTTTCGGCCAGGTGGATGAAAAAGGGTGCTTTTCGTTGCCGGGCCAGTTCCCCGGCCCGGATCAGGGTGGCTGGTGAACAGGTGTAGGGCGAGTGGGCGAAGATGGCCGGGGTGATCAGGGGGTGGTTGTGCCACTTGTCGAGAAACCGGGCCGCGGCCGGGATGTTGTCGGCCGGGTCCAAAACTCCGGGGGCGGGAAAATCGATCACCCCCTGGGCGGCCACTGCCCGGATTCCGCATCCGGCAAAGGCCCTGGCGGCCTCGTGTTCGTGGAAATAACCGTCGGCCACGAAGGTGATGCCGGAAAGAAGCATCTCGGCCGCGGCGAGAGTCGTGCACCAGAAGACCATCTCCGGGGTGACGGCCCGGGCTTCGGCCGGGAAAATGTGCTCTGTCAGCCAGGTGGTCAGGTCCAGGTCATCGGCCAGGCCCCTGAAAAGGGTCATGGCTCCATGGCAATGGCCGTTGATAAGGCCGGGCATTGCCAGGCAGCCACTGCCGTCGATAATGGTGCAGGACTCCTGGTCGGTCAGGGCTGCCATGGGGCCGGTTTCCACTATGAGGCTGTCCCTGATCCGGATAAAGCTTTCCGGAAGGAGCGTATCCTCTCCCGGAGCGGGCAGCAGCAGGGTGTCGGTGATCAGAATGTCGGTTTGCATAACCTTGGGTATTGCTGTATGGTGGCGGTGCAGGGCAAGGGCCTTGGCCCGGCGGCGGGATCCTTCCGTCGCCCTGCACGGTACGGAATGAACCGATGAAGAGACAACAGCAGGAATATACCCCATATGCCGGACGGGGCAAGACCCATGAGGGACCGGACCACAGCGCACCATACCCGGTGAGCCGGCTGGCACCGGCCATTTCCCTGGTCGATATCGCCTCGGAGATCGAGCGGGCCGATAAACTGCTCGCCAGCCACGCCGAAGGGCGGCTTGAGGTGATTGCCCGCCAGATCCGGGTCCTGCAGGACGAGGCCCGGGCCATCCTGGAAAAGGCCCGGCGCGACCAGGAGTTGCACAGGGCGGAAAAATCTTTCCAGGTCCGCATTGGCCATGTCTATCATCTCTATCGCCGCAGTGACGAAACCCTGGTCTGGTCTCTGCTCTCACCGGCGGACTGGAGGGGCAGGCCGCCACATGTCTATGTCGGCAGCTACCGGCTGGATGCAGACATGGGCTGGACCGAGCTGGAGACAGGTTCCTGACAGCAGGCGGAGTCCGGCATACTGTTTGAGGTTTGCCATTGGACGCGGTTGCCGGCAGGGCATGTTGTTGCGAGGGTGGCCTGGTTGACCAAGATGACAAAATTTTACGCATAAAGAAAATACATTATGGGATTTCGTTGTGGAATCGTGGGGTTGCCAAACGTGGGCAAGTCCACCATATTTAACGCCCTCACCGCGGCGGGCATAGACGCGGAAAACTATCCCTTCTGCACCATTGAACCCAACGTGGGAGTGGTGCCGGTGCCGGACCCCCGGCTGGACCGGCTGGCCGAGTTGGTCAAGACCAGAAACAAAGTGGCCACCCAGATGGAGTTTGTCGATATCGCCGGCCTGGTCAAGGGTGCCAGCCAGGGCGAAGGGCTGGGCAACCAGTTTCTTGGCCACATCCGTCAGGTGGACGCCATTGTCCATGTGATCCGCTGTTTCAGGGATGATAACGTGGTTCATGTGGAAGGCTCCATCGATCCGCTGCGCGACCGCGACGTCATCACCATGGAGTTGGTCCTGGCCGACCTGGAGTCGGTGGAGAAACGGCTGAAAAAGGCCCGTAACCAGGCCAAGTCCGGAGACAAGAGATGCAAGGCCGAGGTGGTTTTCCTGGAAAGACTTCAGGAAGTGCTTGACCGGGGCGAACCGGCCAGGGTTTTGGAGCCGGAAACAGACCTCGAGCGCGATCTTGTGCGCGATCTCTGTCTGCTGACCGCCAAGCCGGTCCTCTACGTGGCCAATGTCGGCGAGGACGACGCGGCTTCGGGTAACAGTTTTGTCCGGGAGCTTGAAAAGGCTGCGGCCGGGGAAGGGGCCTCCGTGGTCACCATCGCCGGCGGCATCGAACAGGAGCTCAGCCAGCTGGAAGCCGACGAACAGCAGGAGTTCCTGGCTGATCTCGGCATGGAGGAGCCAGGGTTGCATCGGCTGATCCGGGCCGGTTATGAACTTCTTGGCCTGATAACCTTTTTTACGGTCGGCGAAAAGGAAACGAAGGCCTGGACCATCACCAGGGGCACTACCGCCCCGGGTGCTGCGGGCAAGATCCACACTGATTTTGAACGCGGTTTCATCCGGGCAGAGGTGATCGCCTATGAGGACTATATCCGTTGCGGTTCCGAATCCGCGGCCCGGGACA
Source organism: Desulfolithobacter sp. (assembly GCF_054025815.1). NCBI lineage: Bacteria > Pseudomonadati > Thermodesulfobacteriota > Desulfobulbia > Desulfobulbales > Desulfobulbaceae > Desulfolithobacter > Desulfolithobacter sp. Next base: position 61,294 of record NZ_JBPMMS010000033.1, read on the forward strand.
AGGGCCTCATGCGCTCTGAAGGTAAGGAATATGTGGTCCAGGATGGCGACTGTATCCTGTTCCGTTTCAATGTTTAGGTCGCCTCGTCCAACGTCAGCTTATGAAAGAGATTTTTATTGATCAGCTCCAGGAAGGCCAGCAGGTGCACGATGTCTTTCTGGTCAGCCGCAAGACCCTGGCCGAAACCAAGGCTGGAAAGCCCTACCTCTCCCTGACCCTGATGGATCGTACCGGTGATATCGAGGGCAGGGTATGGGACAATGCCACCCGCTACGACTGCCAGGCCGAGGTGGGTGGTTTCATACGGCTCCAGGCTACGGCCAGGCCCTTTCAGGGCCGGCTTCAGCTTGGCATCACATCCCTGGAAAAGGTGAGCGCGGATGCGGTGCAGCTTGAGGATTTCATTCCGGCCAGCCCCCGGGACCCCGGGGAGATGCAGGCCGAGTTGCGCCGGATCATCGCCCTGGTGCAGGACTCCTGCCTGCAAGACCTGCTCAGGGCCATTTTCAGGGGAGAAACTCTGAAACAGTTTGTCCGGGCACCTGCGGCCAAAAAGATGCACCATGCCTATATCGGCGGGCTCATGGAGCACACCCTGTCGGTCACCGGCATGGCCATGCGTGCGGCGGATCATTATCCGGCCCTGAACCGGGATCTGCTCATAGCCGGGGCTCTGCTCCATGATATCGCCAAGATACGCGAGTTTGAGTTCAGTTCGGTTCCTTTTGAGTACACTGATTCCGGTCGGCTGCTGGGTCATCTTGTCCTTGGCTCGGAGATGGTGCGGCAACAGGCGGCCGCCATTGAGGGGTTTCCCGCCGACCTGCTTGATCAGCTTCTTCACCTCATCTTAAGCCACCACGGCCGACATGAATTCGGAGCCCCGGTCCTGCCCATGACTCCGGAGGCTCTCATCCTGCACCATCTCGATGATATGGATGCCAAGATGAACTATATCGACGAGTTACGTGTCTCCATGGATGAAGGGATGCACTGGTCCGACTACCAGCGGCCCCTGGAGCGTTTTCTCTATCTCCAGGGTGGAGATACACCCCCTGAGCCACCGCGTCCCCCCCTGGAGAGCGCCGGCCGTCCGGGTACCCGCTCCAGGCGTGAAAAGAAAAAGCCGGGCCCGGATTTCAAGCAGCCGACCCTGTTCTGACGACCGGGATGCGGCTGCGCCGGAGTTGAGGGCGGACGCGCCGATCTCTCTGTCACTGATCCAGGATAGAACGGAAAAAGATGCTTTTTGAGGAGATTCTCGGCCAACCCAAGGCGGTCAAGCTGCTGACCCGGGCCCTGACCACCGGCCGGCTGGCCCATGCCTACCTGTTCACCGGCCCGGACGGGGTGGGCAAGGCGACCACTGCCCGGGCCATGGCCGCCTGGCTGTTCTGCAGTGCTCAGCGCGATCATGCTCCCTGTGGCCGGTGTCCTGGCTGTATCAAGTTCGCATCAGGTAATCATCCCGATTTTATCCACATCGTCCCGGACGGGATGGCCATCAAGATCGATCAGATCCGGAACATGAAAAAGCAGCTCTCCTTTGCACCGCTGGAGGCCGGGCAGCGGGTAGTGATGCTGGAGGATGTGCACACCATGCGCCGCGAGGCGGGCAATTCCCTGCTGAAAATCCTTGAGGAGCCGCCGTCGGACAACCTGCTCCTCCTGGTCGGATCGGATCGGGAACCGATTCTGCCGACCATAATGTCCCGGTGCCAGGTGATTCCCTTTGCGCCGCTGACCGTGGACCTGGCCGCTGAAATCCTTGTCCGCTGCGATCCGGATCTTGACCGGATCCAGGCCCGGGTCCTGGCTACCCTGGCCGATGGTTGTCCCGGACTGGCCCGCTCTCTTGAAACGGGCGGTGTGCTGGATGTGTACCGGGAGGTGGTCGAGGGGCTCCTGACCGCCCCGGAGGACCCCGGACCCCGGGTGGAGTGTGCGCTCAGGCTCTCCGGCCTGGCCGCTGCCGGTAAAGAGGGGCTTGATCTGCTTCTTGACCTGCTGGAGATCCTTTTTCAAAGGGCGATGAAGGCCCACCTGCTCGGTATCCCCGGCGGCGAGATCGACGACCAGGTGGCCCGGACCAGAGAACAGTGGAATTTGACGCAACTTTCTGATAAGGTGCAGGCCATGATTTCAGCCCGCCGTGCCCTGGCCAGAAACTGTAATCCGGGGCTGGTCTGCGAAGCCCTGATGCTTGATTTGCTGGAGTGCAGCCCCCGGAGGCCGGGCGATTGAGCCGGCTTTCGGGAATCAGGAGAAGGCGATGGCCCGAGAAATGATTCCTTCCCGGGACAGCAGTGCTGAACATGTGCACCTGCCAGACGTTTTTCAAATCCCGCCAGCTGTGCTGGCGTTACACATATTGACCTGATGTCAGAATCTCAAAAGCAAGAAAACAGGCCCCAGTCGGGTCCGGAAGAGACACCGTTCCATTACTACCGCATTCGTTTCCGGCAGGAAGGACAGGAGTACACTGTGAAATCCACTGTCGGCGATCTTGGGACCGGCGAAGTGGTGATGGTAAAAACCGACCACGGGCCAGAGCCAGCCTTTATCGTCGGTCGGGCCGTGGACACCACAGTGGAGGGTATGGAGCGGGGTGTTTCCTTCCAGGTTATCCGTCGGGCCGGCAGCGATGAAAAAGAAAAGTACAGGCGCCTGCCCGAGCTGGAAAAGGAGGCCTATGGCATCTGCCTTGGTCGGATTCGGGCCCTGGAACTGCCCATGCAGCTGGTCCGTGTGGAGCGGTTTTTCAATGGTTCCAAGATCATCTTTTATTTTACCGCCGAGAGCCGGGTGGATTTTCGCGAGCTGGTCCGTAACCTGGTCCAGGAATTCCGAACCAGGGTGGAAATGCGGCAGATCGGTGTCCGCCACGAGACCCAGATGACCGGCGGTATAGGTGCCTGCGGCCGTGAACTGTGCTGCAGTTCCTTTCTCAAGAAGTTCGAGTCGGTCTCCATCAAGATGGCCAAAACCCAGGACCTGCCTCTGAACCCATCCAAGATTTCCGGGCTTTGCAACCGGTTGCTCTGCTGTTTGACCTATGAATACGACGCCTACAGGGAGATCAAGAAGGAGATGCCCAGGATGGGCCGTCAGATCCGCTATGAAGGCGAGATCTACCGGGTGATCCGCATCAGTCCACTGCTTGGTACGGTGCAGGTGGTTTCCCGTGACGGTACCGAACTGCTCCTGGAAGAGGAGCAGTGGCGCCGGGCCGAACCGGTCCGCAAACAGCAATCCCGGCAGAAGAAACAGCAGGGAGGTAAACCCAGGTCGAAAAAAGGCCGGGGCGCTGGCCGGAAAAAAGAGGGGCAGAAGGGCAAAAAACAGAAAGCCGAAGACGGAACCGGCGGCACATGAGCATGTAACGGAACCGGAGGGGACGGCCGTCCCCGGACCGCATAACCGGCCGTCTGCCGGATACCGGCAGCGGCGAAACTAAAACAGTCCAGGAATACAAAAAAAACGTCATGGCCACCTATATCACGACCCCCATCTACTATGTCAATGCCATGCCCCATCTCGGACATGGCTATACCACCGTGGTTGCCGACACCTATGCCCGCTTCCGCCGTTTGTGTGGTGACGAGGTCCGGTTTCAGACCGGTACGGACGAACACGGGGAAAAGATTGTCGAAGCGGCGGAAAAAGAAGGGGTGTCGCCGCGGGAGTATGTGGACCGGGTCTCCGACGCTTTCCGCCAGGCCTGGCCACTACTGGCCATCGAGCCGGATCATTTTATCCGCACCACCTATCCCGAGCATGTCCGGACCGTGCAGGCGATCCTGCAGCAGGTTTATGACCAGGGGGATATCTATTTTGACGAATACTCGGGGCTCTACTGTACAGGGTGTGAACGGTTTCTGACGGAAAAGGAGCTGGTGGACGGCAATTGTCCCGACCATCAGAAACCACCCAGAGAGATCACCGAGCAGAACTATTTCTTCCGGATGTCCAAATACCAGGACTGGCTCATCGATCATATCAAGAGTCATCCGGAGTTCATCACCCCGGAGCGTTACCGCAATGAGGTGCTCTCGTTTCTCAGTGAACCGCTGGAAGATCTCTGTATTTCCAGGCCGGTATCCCGTCTGACCTGGGGTATTGAACTGCCCTTTGACCACAACTTTGTCACCTATGTCTGGTTTGACGCCCTGATCAATTACCTCACCGGGGTCGGCTGGCCCGACGGACCGGATTTCGAGAAGTTCTGGAGTGTGGCCGAGCATGTGATCGCCAAGGATATTCTCAAGCCCCATGCCATCTACTGGCCCACCATGCTTCGGGCCATGGGTGTGGCTCCTTACCGGCGACTGCATGTGCACGGTTACTGGAACGTGGATGACACCAAGATGTCCAAGTCCATCGGTAACGTGGTGCGGCCCCATGAGATGGTGGATGAATACGGGGTGGACACGGTACGCTACTTCATGCTCCGTGAGATGAGCTTTGGCCTGGATGCCTCGTTTTCCACCGATGCTCTGGTGGCCCGCCAGAATTCGGACCTGGCCAATGACCTGGGCAACCTCTTTTCCCGCTCCCTGACCATGGTCAGCAAGTATGCCGGCGGCCGGGTGCCCGAGCCGGTGGAGAGCGAAATCACCGAGACCGACCGGGAGCTGATCCAGGCGGTGGAGAACATGCTTGCAACCTACCAGCGGGAGATGAACGAGTTTGGCTTTTCCCGGGCCCTGCAGGCGGTGTGGGAGGTTATCGGCATGCTCAACCGGTTTATCGTCGCCAATGCGCCATGGGAGCTGGCCAGGGAGAAAGACAGGGAAGAACGTCTTATGACCGTGCTCTATTTCCTGGTTGAGTCCCTGCGGATACTTGCCCTGGTCCTGCGGCCGGTGATGCCGGTGGCTGCCGGGAAAATGGCGGCCGCGCTTGGTCTGGACCGGGAGATGCAGGAGGCAACGCTTGAAATCGCGGGCCGCTGGGGACTGATGCGTCCCGGAACCGAGATAGGACCGGGAGCGCAGCTTTTTCCCCGCCTGGATCGGAAAAAGAAAAAACAAGAGAAGCCGCCGGAAAAATCAGCGAAAAAACAAACAAAGCAACAAAAAGACCAGGCAGGCGACGAAGGGTTGATCACCTTTGAGCAGTTCGGCCAGGTGGAGTTGCGGGTGGCCGAGATCGTGGCTGCGGAAAAGATCAAGAAGGCAGACAAGCTTCTCAAGCTCACGGTCCGGGTTCCCGAGGAGCGGACCATTGTCGCCGGGATCGCCAAATTTTACCAGCCGGACGAGCTGATCGGCAAACAGGTAATCGTGGTCGCCAACCTCAAGCCGGCCAGGCTCATGGGGGTGACCTCCCAGGGCATGCTGCTGGCGGCCAAGGAAAAGGACGCCGATGGGAACGAACGCCTGGTCCTGTCCACGGTCTCTGCCCCGGTGGCTCCGGGCAGCAGGGTTGCCTGAGTCGAGGATCGTGCTTATTATCTGCTGTGGACTGCGCACGGTGCGCACGTCTTGAGGCTACCTTGATACCGCCCGCCCGGCCCTGGTATGTGGCGTGGCGGTTCGTGTGCGGCAACATCCGGTCCGGCCAGCGGGCCGGCAACCCGAATTTTGGAACCTGACTATGTTTGTTCTCAGTAATTTTATTATGGCCCTCGCCAAGCTCGTCAGCTTTGCGCTCAGTGCCTACATCTGGATCGTCATCGGCCGGGCTGTGATTTCCTGGGTCAATGCGGATCCCTACAACCCCATTGTCCGTTTTCTGGTCCAGGCCACCGAGCCTCTGCTCGTCAGGATACGACGGGTCCTGCCGGTCATGGGTGGAATTGACCTGAGCCCCATGGTTCTGATCCTGGGGATCATCTTTCTCCAGAGTTTCCTGGTGCCGACCCTGCAGCAGATAGCTATGAGCCTTCGCTAAAGCAGTGTCCTTCAGAGATGCCCGTAAAGCCCCTTGCCGATGGCCGGCTCCTGCTGGCTGTGCGTGTGCAGCCCAGGGCCAGCCGCAACCAGCTGGCCGGCCTGCATGACGGTGCCTTGAAAATCCATCTGACCACCCCGCCGGTGGACGGCAAGGCCAACAAGGCCCTGGTCGCCTTTCTGGCTAAACTCTTTCACCTCCCCAAGTCCGCCATAACCGTCAAAAGCGGCCACCAGTCCCGCAGCAAACAGCTCGTCATCGAGGGGATAAGCAAAGAGGACCTGCTGAGACTGGTGCCTGGCGGATCGTGAAGAGGAAGTTGCGAATTTAAGACGAAAAGGAGTAGGGATGAGTGGATTGCTGTCAGTGGTGGGAACCGGTCCCGGGGCACAGGATCTCGTTACGCCGCGGGCTCGGAAGGTGCTTGAAGAGGCCGATGTCGTTGTCGGGTACCGGACGTACCTGGATCTGGTCCGGGATTTTATCCGTGCTGACCAGGATATTGTCAGCTCGCAGATGATGCAGGAGATCGACCGGTGCCGCAAGGCGCTTGAGATTGGCGACAGCGGCAGGCGGGTCGCCCTGGTCTGTGGCGGGGATCCCGGCATCTATGCCATGGCCGGCCTGGTCTTTGAGCTGGCCCGGGAGATGAAAAGCGGATGCCGGATCGATATTATCCCCGGCATCGCGGCTCTGAACAGCTGCGCAGCCATTCTCGGAGCTCCGCTCATGCACGATTTCGCCGCCGTCAGCCTCTCAGACCTGATGACTCCCTGGGAAGTGATCGAGCGCCGGCTTGAAGCGGCCGTATCCGCGGATTTTGTTGTGGTTCTCTATAATCCAAAATCAAAAAAACGAACCACCCAGATCGTTCGGGCCCGGGACATCCTGCTTGAACATCGCAGCCCGGAGACTCCGGTGGGGATTGTCACCGGCGCCACCCGGGCGCACGAGAACGTGCAGCTTACCACCCTGGCGGCTCTTCTCGATTGCGATATAACCATGCAGAGCACTGTCATCATCGGCAATTCCACCACCTATATCTGGCAAAAGAAGATGATTACGCCACGGGGCTACCGGGACAAGTACGGGCTTGCATGAAGATGAGGACAGGGGAAAAGCCACTCATCCTGGTGACCAATGATGACGGGGTTTATGCGCCCGGTATCCGGGCCCTGTACGAATCGATTCGCTCCCTTGGCCGGGCCGTGATCGTGGCGCCGGAACAGGACAAGAGCGCGGTAAGCCATTCCCTGACCATGAGCCGCCCGCTGCGGGTACGCCGGCTGGAGAGTGATATTTACACTTTGGACGGCACTCCCACCGACTGCGTGATCATCGGCATGAATAAAATCCTCGAACGACGGCCGGATCTCATCGTCTCCGGGATCAATCCAGGGGCCAATCTCGGCGATGATATCAGCTATTCCGGGACCGTGTCGGCTGCCATCGAGGGAACCATGTACGGAATCCAGTCGCTGGCCTTTTCGCTCGACGGCGAGGCCCCGTTCGATTTCACGGTCGCCGCCGGGGTGGCATGGAAGCTGGCCTCCATGGCGCTGGAATTCGGTCTGCCGGAAACCACGCTCTTGAACGTCAATGTGCCGGGTCTTTCGGCAGGCGAGATCCATGGGATCCGTTTTACCCGGCAGGGGCGGCGGATCTACCACGACGCCATCCAGGAGACTTTCGATCCCTGGGGCCGAAAGCATTACTGGATAGGTGGCGGTACGGTGCACTGGTCCGGCGGGGACAATACCGACGAGCATGCCCTGCGCGAAGGCTGGATCTCGGTGACCCCCATCCAGCTCGACCTGACCAATCATGCCGGGCTGGACTATCTCAAGCGGAACTGGAAGATGTAGGATGGTCTGTCTCGGAGCCCATGAATCGGTGGCCGGTGGCCTGCACCTGGCCTTTGAGCGAATTGTCCGCGTCGGTGGCGAGGCGCTGCAGATTTTCACCCGAAATCAGCGGCAGTGGCGGGCTGCACCCCTGACCGTGGACGAGGTAACCCTTTTTCGCGAGGCCTGGGATGCTGCTGGCGGGATGCCTGTTGCCTCGCACGCCTCGTACCTGGTCAACCTTGCGGCCGGCAAAAAGGAGACCGCGGTCAAATCCGTGGCCGCCTTTGCCGATGAACTGGTACGCTGCGCCCGCCTGGGTATCGGCCAGGTGGTGATCCACCCTGGCAGCCACGGTGGTGACGGGGTGGAGGCCGGGCTTGAACGGGTGGCCCGTCATCTCGATGAGGTGCTGGAACGGGCCGGGGATCCGGCTGCCGGTGTTACGGTCCTGCTGGAGACCACGGCCGGCCAGGGTACGGGCCTGGGGCACCGTTTCCAGGAGCTGGCCACGATCATCGACCTGTCGCGGTATCCGGACAGGCTTGGTATCTGTGTCGATACCTGCCATATCTTTGCCGCTGGATACGATATCCGTACTCTCGAGGCCTATACCCGGACCTTTGACGAGCTGGACAGGACCGTGGGCCTGGAGCGGATCGGCCTGTTTCATCTCAATGATTCCAAGAAGGAGCTGGGTTCCCGGGTGGACCGGCATGAGCATATAGGTCAGGGCTGCATAGGACTGCAAGGGTTTCGCCACCTGCTCACCGATCCCCGTTTTGCTGATCATGCCATGACCCTGGAAACCCCCAAGGGCAAAGAGCTGCAGGAGGACAGGGACAACCTGCGGGTCCTGCGTTCTCTCCTGGACGATTCCGGCTCCTGAAGGAGCTCCTTGTCCCTACCTGCAGGTGATGGAGACGGTTTGCGAGTTTTCGCTGTTCAGGCCGTCAGCATCCACGGCCACCACCCACAGGCTGTATTTCCTGCCCGGTTCAGGATCGACCCTGTAGAGAAAGCGTGGTTCCGTGCTTTCGCCTGCCCTGGTGGCCAGAAATCCAGTGGTGAAAATCTCGTAATGAACAATGTCGGGCTCTGGCCCCGGATCCCAGGAAAGATGGATACCCTCTGGTGTGCACCGGGCCTGGACATGGACGGGCGGGGCTGGTGGCGGCTTGGTGGTGGCCTGGACCGGGTTGGACATCTGGCCGGTCAGGCCGTCCCTGTCCACGGCCCTGACCTGATACCAGTAGGTACGTCCGTCTTTCAGGCCCCTGTCGATAAAGGTGGTTTGCTCTGCCTTGACCGAGTCAACCCGGTCGGTTACCCGATCCATGGTCTCGCCCCGAAAGATCTGGTAGGTGCTGATATCCGGCTCCGGGTTGGGCGACCAGGTCAGGACGACCTGGCGAAAGAGACGGCTCTTTGCCTGGAGGCCCGATACCGGTCGCGGTGCCGGTTTGGTTATCGCGGACACGATCGCCGAATCCCTGGAGCGTACGTCGACCACATTGATGGACTGGATCTTGTAGAAATATCTGGTGTGATCTAGAAGAGGATTGCCCCAGGTACCGTCATCGGTGAAGTTCTGGCTGTCGCGGCCGTCGACAAAATCGATCTGTTTGAACGGTCCACTGGCAGAGGAGCTGCGCCAGATGGCATAGCCCTTGACATCCGGATCCGTGACCCGGGTCCAGAACAGGTCCACCCGACGAGGCTGGCCTTCGATGGCCCGGACCTTGGATGGGGGAGGGGGCGCGCCCTTGGTAATCGCGGAGACAACAGGCGCATCCTTGCTGAGCACTCCGACTATATTGCGGGCTTTGATGGAGTAGAAGTACTCGGTGCTGTCCTTCAGGGAGCCATAGGTGCTGAAGGGTGTTTGTTCCCCGTTGTCGGTATATGTCTGCCGGTCGCGTCCATCGATGGTGGCTATTTTTTCAAAGGGGCCTGTTTTCCGTTCGCTGCGAAACAGGACATAGCCGTTGACCCGCGGGTCCTGGGAGGGCTCCCAGAACAGCCGGATACTGCGCAGGCTGTTGCCGGCGGCGTGAAACCTGCTCACCGGCAGTGGAGTGCCGACGGTGGTGACAGCAAGCGGGGCGGCCGGGATGTTGGCAAGTCCGGTGGTGGTAAGGCCGATGACAGTGTAATAGTAGGTGGTTCCATCTTCAAGCCCTGCGTCCTCCAGAATCAGCAGGCCCTGGCTGTTGGGAACCGGTTCTGTGACGGCGCGGAATATTCCGTCGGCCCGGGTGGAACGAAGCAACTGGTAGGCGGTATAGATATGGGGTGGATCTGGTTGAAGGATGATCCGGTTACGTCGCAGGTCGCCCTGGGTGGAGATGACCTGCGGAACCGGGAGCAGAGGCGAATAGATGTCTCCGGTGGCAACCAGTTTCCTGACCAGGCTGTAGGCCAGGTTCTCCATGGTTTTTTCCATGGAAAGATTTTTGCTCCCCTTCCGCCAGGGAAGCTTCGAACGTATTTCCCAGAGGGTTCGGCCGTTCCAGGCATCGGTCATGCTGATGGTGCAGATCTGGGCCGGATCGGTACCAGAAAGTGAATAGCTCCCCCTGATCTGGCCGGTGATCACGCCGCGGGCATCCAGGTCCCTTCCGGCCTGGACGGGATCTGGTTTCACGTGCCTGGTCTGCCAGCCCTGTGTTTTTTCCAGGGCAAGGAGGCGGTATTTTCCCGTGCGCTCCAGGGCTTGGTGGAAAAGTGCGGTGACTTGGCGGGCAAAGTCGGGACTGTCGCCGGTAAAGGATAGCAGGGCGACCCGGTTCAGGATATGCTGGCGGGCATCCGGAGCAATGTGGATGGCCACCTGGTCGCGGGGATGTTCTTTAGCCGGAGCTGCCTGGACGGTTACGCATCGGCCACAGCAGAGAAGAATCGAGGCAAACAGGAACAGTACGGCCTTGGCTGAGGACATGGATATGGCTCTCTTTTTTCCTGTAACTGGATGATGGTGATCTGTAACAGCTTGAAAAGCTGATTTTTATAAGTATACCAGAATGGAAGGTTTCTGGGAACCTTCACTGTCTGCAGCAGGGGGTACGGGGGATATTACCGGGGAACTGCTGAAAAAACTTGCTTCCCGAAGCATTGCCGGAGATGATAGAGAAAGTCGCCATCGTGATTGAACCGGACCGGAAGGGTATTTTGCCAGCAGATGGAAAAGAGTATGGGCCTGTTGCAAAGTGATGCACTCCTCGACCTGCTCTGTGAGCAGGGCCTGTTGACGACGGAGCAGCGGCAGTACATCATTTTGCACAAGGGCAAACAACGCCAGAAACTCCTCAAACAGGTCGGAAACCGGGCGCCGGAGGACAAACGCCGTTCGGATCGTGGTTATCCGGACCTGGTTGACATCATTGCTTCCCTGCGGCTCGAAATTCCGGGGAAAAAGGGTGTGCACCTTGGCGAAGAGGTCATCATGCGGGCGGTGAGCCGTAAGCTCAAGATCCCGTTCAAGAAGCTCGATCCACTGGAGCTCGACATGGAGGTGGTGACCCGGACCATTCCCCGATCCTTTGCCCTTACCCACCTGATTTTGCCGTTGGAACTGCATGACGGTATCCTGGAGGTGGCGCTTTATGATCCGGACAAGCAGACAGTGCTTGAAGATATCGAGCGGGCCAATCAGGTCAGGGTCCGGCCCTTTCTTTCCACCCGCAGTGATATCAGGAAGATCCTGGCTGAGTTTTTCGGGTTCCAGCGTTCCATAACGGCTGCTGAAACCCAGTTCGGCGCGGGTGTCGGCGGCTCGCAGACCGTGGACATCGGCAACCTGGAGCAGTATGTACGGCTTTCTTCGGCCCAGGAGCTGGCCTCCACGGATCAGCATATCAAGGCCGCGGTCAATCATCTGTTCCATTATGCCCTGGAGCAGCGGGCCAGTGACATCCATATCGAGCCCAAGCGCGATATCTGCATGATCCGCTTCAGGATCGACGGGGTGCTGCACACCATCTACAAGCTGCCCAAGGCGGTCCATTCGGCCATCGCCTCACGGATAAAGTCACTGGCACGGCTGGATATTGCCGAGAAAAGGCGGCCCCAGGACGGACGGATCAAGATTGGTCAGCAGGGCCGGGACAAGGAGGCGGAGCTGCGGGTCTCGTCCGTGCCGGTGGCCTTTGGGGAAAAGATAGTTCTGCGTATCCTGGATCCCAATATTATCTTTCAGGACCTGCATGAACTTGGTTTCTCCGGGCGGGATTTTCAGGTCTACGAGGGATTCATGCGTGCTCCGCACGGTATTGTTCTGGTTACAGGGCCTACGGGCAGCGGTAAATCGACCACCCTCTACTCCACCCTGAAGAAGATTGCCTCTCCGGAAAAGAACATCGTCACGGTCGAGGATCCGGTGGAGATGGTGTATGAGGAATTCAACCAGATTGCGGTCCAGGCACAAATTGACGTGACCTTTTCCTCTATTTTACGTAATATCCTGCGACAGGATCCAGATATTATCATGATCGGTGAGATCCGGGACCTGGAAACCGCAACCCATGCGGTCCAGGCGGCTCTGACCGGACACCTTGTTTTCTCGACACTCCATACCAACGACGCGGTCTCAAGCATTATCCGGCTGGTGGATCTGGGGCTGGAGCCCTTTCTTGTCGCCTCCACCATGCTCGGGGCCCTGGCCCAGCGTCTGGTGCGGCGGATCTGCCCCCACTGCGTAGAGAGCTACCAGGTGTCTGGAGCGGAACTGGTTCGGCTCGGTTTCCCTGTGGAGGGGGATGGCCCGGTGGAACTCAGGCGGGGCAAGGGGTGCCGGCATTGCCGGGGAACAGGATATTCGGGACGGTTGGGGATTTTCGAGATCTTCCCCATGTCGGATCAGCTCAAGAAACTGGTGGCCGACCGGGCCACCGATGCCCGGCTCCGGCAGGTGGCCATCGGTGAGGGTATGACCACCCTGCGGGAGGATGCCTGGCGCAAGGTGCGCGGCGGCGTAACTACCCTGGAAGAGGCCCTCCGGGTAACCGGGGAACAGAAGTAACGGGCCCTGCAGGACCATTTTCGGACCACTTCACTGGACAAATGACGACATAATCAATGGGACAGCGAATTGTCTGCAGAAATAAAAAGGCGTTCCACGACTATCATATCGATGATCGTTTGGAGGCCGGCATTGCCCTGACCGGGCCGGAGGTGAAATCCCTGCGCGCCGGACGGGCCAACCTCAAGGACGGCTATGCCAAGGTGAAGAACGGGGAGGTTTTTCTTTATAATGTCCATATATCCCCCTATTCCTTTGCTACCCACGTGTCTCCCGATCCGCTGCGGGTTCGCAAACTTCTGCTCCACAAGCGCGAAATACGCCGACTTACGGGAAAATTAAAAGAAAAAGGCATTGCGCTTATCCCCCTTAAGATTTACTTTATAGATAATGGCAAGGCCAAGGTGGAACTGGGCCTCGCCAGGGGAAAAAAACTCTACGACAAACGCGCCGCACTCAAGAAGAAGCAGAGTGAACGGGATCTCGAACGCGCTTTGCGGCGCTACAAGGAATAATCAGAGAAGAAGAAACAACTCAAAACATAAAAGATAGAAGGGGGCGAAACGGATTCGACGGGGATACATAAGCTCAGGCTGCATGCCGAGGATTCCGCCAACCTCGTAAAACAGGTGGAACGTAAATATAGTCGCAGACGACTATGCATATGCTGTGGCAGCATAAATAAGCCACTGTTCTCCCGGTTACTCCTGCGGACCGGGTAAGAGCATCGACTAGCGGGATAGCTTCCGGGGTTCTCCGGTGGCTCCGGCGGCGAAACTCCACAGCGGATAGTGCTGACAGTCCCTTGTCCTGGAGGGACCAAGGCACGATAAACAACCCTTTACAGGACTAAGCATGTAGACGCCTGCAGGGGAGTATCTCCGGACGCGGGTTCGACTCCCGCCGCCTCCACCATTGATTTTTGAACGAACCGGTCCGAACGCCGCAGGCGGCATGTCGGTCGGTTCGTTTTTCTTTTTGTAGCAAGGGGTTACGGAGTTTCTTGTTGTTGCCCGCTCCCGCTGTTGTCACCCTGCTTTCGGGAAATTGGGGTTAATTTCCTTCTCTTTCACGTCTCCTTTCTCCGAATTCTCAGGTCTCACTTTCGGACCTCGTCCGGTTTTTTGTTCCATTTCCAGCAGCCTTTGCTCTGCGAGTTCCTCTGCAAACCGCTCGACAACTTTGGCGATTCCATCAAAAAATTCGTTGATGCCCATGGTCAAGCCTCCTGCTTTTCCGTTCTCTGTCCCATACCTACCGGAGAAACAGAGAAAGTGTCGGAAACAATTTGTGTTCGTAGCATTTTCCCCGGTTTGGTGGTTGTTG